>WFVT01000177.1 GCA_015491485.1 Candidatus Zhuqueibacterota bacterium | reverse complement strand
ACATAGCGCTGCCGCAATTTCTCTTCATTATATTTATAAATCGATGAAAAATTGCCGATGTCCACCCAAAACTGACTGTCCCGGCCATCAGGATTCACCCCCGCATACGCCACGGCATAATCGATATAATCTTCCCGCAACCAACGTCCGTACAGGTTAAAGCCCAGCACGGTGCCCCAGAGCGCCAGCTCTGCCACAAAAAAATTTCGCGCGGATGTTTTAGCGCCCAGACTGTACTGTCCCCAGCCCGGAATAAGCAGGGACTTCAAAAAAACCTTGCCACGGGAGCCGACCTTTTCCGACGGTTCCCCTGTTTCGGCCCCAAAGGGCCCTGCCGCTGCCCGCCACTCGGATAACTTCGACGGTTGCGAAAGCTGCGCATTCGTTGTCAATGAAAATCGTTTTGGCACCTGGAGCCGATCCTGGGCGTCGGCTTCTGCCCTGAGAATCAGCAATGCCATCAGAAGCCATCCGCTGACTTTTTTCACCATGTTACCCTCAAAGCTAACACCGGGACAATGTCTCGATTTACCCGTCTGGGCTCGATGCGCACCGTTCCCCGCAGCCGCTGATCTTGCATATGTGCGGTAAACGCCGCCTCCAGGGCGCTGATAATGTGATTCAAAATAACAATCGTGGCACCCAGGCGAGCGTTCTCAAAAGCGTCGTTGCTATCCTTGCGCATGAAAGTATATTGTTCACGAAGCTGACTATCCCGCGCGCGGTGCGCTTTGGCATCCTCCCAGCCGATATTAAACTGATTGTATTTTCCGATATTTTCGTAATAGGTCTGATTTTTTTCTTCCGGCAAATAATGGCTAAAATTCTGTCTTTCCCATTCCCGCAACCGATCCATATCGTTGATATCGATACCGCTCTCCGCCGACAGGGCAGCCCAATAGCGGTCTTCACTCCAATACCGATCGGCGAATTGTTTGAATTCATCTTCCAGCCGGCGTCCCAGGCGGGTCTGGTCCACATACACATACCAGGAAGCCACTTCGATGCCCAGAAAAATGCCCATTCGCCAGTACGTTTTGTTATATGCCTGCCCCAAACCCGGCAAAGCCGCCGACAATATCAGGGCTTTGAGTGGCCGCTTTTTGCTTATGGGAGTCTCCGGCGACGGTGAAGCGGCAAACTCTGTTCCTGCGGTCAATGATTGTACGGAAAATCGTTTTTCCGGTTGAGCATATTGCGCCGGGCTGTTCTGCACCGACAACAGCAACATCGTGGTTGTTACGAAAACGACCTTTTTTCCAATGTGTATCATATCCGGTTCATCCTTATCGTCGTTCAACCTCGGTATTTTCGGTACCTGGATCAGCCATGCCACGGCATCCCATCAGTCCAGATAGCCGAAGGTAATGCCAAAATAGTAGCGCCACTCCCGACCATACCGGATGCCGCGGTTGCGGAATTCATCAAACCCATAAGCCGCATCAAAAAAGACGCGCGTGGGGAAACTATAAAATGAGAACATATCCAAACGGATTTGAATCCCGGCGGCTTTCTTGAATTGTGAAAATTGGAAATTTTTGCCGTCATAGGCATCGCCGTAATCCAGGAACACCCCCAAAAATAATTTATCGAAATACAGCGGTGCAATGGAAAAATCGATGTCCCACCAGATCGGCATACGGTAGGCTATGGTTGCCTGAAGCAACTTCCGGCCTTCGATGGAATAGTAAGGATAGCCGCGGATGCCGTCCAGGCCGCCGGCAAAAAAATTAAAAAAGCTATCGATCGGTTTGTCGATGTATCCCGCCCGGAACCGCAGCATCAAGCCGTGCCGGAACGGAAGCGGCCGGTATTCGCGCCAATCAAGATACAATTTGTTGTAATTGTAATTGGCATACACTTCCTGAAGCGTGCCATAGGTGGTATTCACTTCAAATCCGGTGATAAATTTATTCCATTCACGGTCGTATTCCAACATCACTCGGCGTCCCACCCGTGGATTGGCGTGCATATCCAATGCCGGAGCCACTCCTTCGTAAATGTATCGAAACTGGGCGGTTCGGCCGATGAAATAGGTGGCGCTAAACGAGGTGGTTCGGCCGCCGATTTTGGATTGGATTCTGGTACTATAACGGCTGAATACAAACGCGAGGCGGTAATGGTGATTGGGCCGGTATGGGAAAAAACCTCGTAACCCCAAATTGACTTCGGCCAGATTGTAGCGGAATTTATCCGCTCCTTCGGATGAATGCCGCACCTGATTGTAGGCTTCCAAAAACAGCGTGGGGCCCAATTTGCGGTAATCGATCAGCGCAAAAAGATCGTAATCACGATCGCGGTTGATGGCAAAGCCGCCCAGAATGCCGTAGCGGTTGAGTACATCACTGGAATACAGATACGTGCCGATTTTCGTGGTGCCGTAATCTCGCATGATGCGCGGCAAAAAGGAAAATCCCTGATAGAAATCCTGATACGGCTTTGCCGGTATATCCGGTACCGCCGAATCGTCATACCGGGGATAGCGGATCTGCTCCACCGTTCCGGAAGCGAAACCGTTCCCGGTGGAGGTCCGTTGCACTCCATCCGTATCGATTTTGTATAACGTAAACGCGACAGGCACCGGCTCCGGGCGCTCCAGCATTGCCAGCTTGTATCCTTCCGCAACAAACGACGCAAACGCCAGTTGGCCCCGTTCATTGATGGACGGCATAAACGCCCCGCCCAAGACATTGGTGAGCTGTTCTATTTTTCCGGTCTCCACTTCATATCGATAAATATTGAAAATGCCGGTACGGTCGGACGCAAAGTAAATGTAAAAACCATTGGGGCCAAAGATGGCGTTCCGGTTATCGGCTTCATCGACAATCACCGGTTCGAGCTTGCCGTCTTCCAGATAAAGTCTGTAAATATCCCGGTTGTCTTTGTGGGCCATGCTAAATAAAACGGACTGTCCGTCCGGCGCCCAGCGCGGATGATAAACCTGTTCGCCGTTTTTAAAAGAGGTCAGCATTTGCAGCCGACGGGTTGCAAGTTCCAGGCGCGCCAGATTCCGGGTGCCGTCCCGGGTGACAACCAATACCACACTTTTGCCGTCCGGTGAAAATGCCGGGCTATGGGCGCGGGCGTCCCGGGTCAATCGGGTTTCTTTTTTACGTTTGATATCATACAAATAAAGATCATAAAAGCGCGAACCATGACGACTCACATCGGTTTTCTTGGCGTAAATCAGAAACTTGCCGTCCGGCGACCAGTCGAAGGGGGTGCTAACCCCACCTTTTACCACGGTTTTACTCCCTTTTTCCATATCCCGGATTATCAGGGAGGTTTGCGAGAGGAAATCCGCGCCGCCAGTGCTTAAATACGCCAACCGGGAGCCGTCCGGGGACCAGCGGGGATAAAAATTGCCAATGCCTTTTGCCTCGATGAGCGTGCCTTCAACCGGATGTTCACGGATGCTGCGGGTGCGGGTCTTGTAATCATGCTCCAATTCGGCTTTCCATTCGCGGTACAGTTCGTACCCTGATTTCCCGGTGGTCTTCTGCAAGGCCTGTGAGAAACTGAACCGTAGCGGCGCGCGCATGGCTTCCGCGGCCTTCCGCAAGGCAACAATGCCGTACCGCCTGGCAAGAAAGCTCACAAACGCATACCCCTGATTATAGGCACGCTCATTACCGATGCTGTTTTTGCCGAAACTGCTCATCTGATCAAACGACAGCATTTTATTTTCCAGTACTGCGGTGCGCAACAGCATATCGCGATGGGAGTCCCAGTAGTCATACCGCAATTCCGGGATTTGATACTGCGCCACTCCCTCGGCGAACCAGCTTGGAATCACCGTCATGGCAATGGGATAGGAAATAATTTTATTGGGATAACCGTACAGTACATCCGGCCGTGTTTCTTTCTCATAACCAATGAGCTGCAAATAAACCGCTGGAATTTTTACCGTCATTTTCCGCGACACCTGCATCTGAATCATATGCACGAACTCATGCGTGACCACGTTGCGCAGCCAGTTGTGAGTGCCGCGCAACTCGAAATCCATGGCGGAAGCCCAGATTTCGATCTTGTTATCATAATAATAGGTCACGCCGTTGGAATAATCATCATGGTCGCGGATGATGAAGTGCACTTTCTGAGGCGGTTTATAGCGGTAAAGATCGGTGATCGGCTCGTAGATATCTTCAGCAACTTTGGCCACGACACGAGCGGTGCGTTCGGCGCCCTCATGGAAATGCACATAGAAGTGTTCGGTTTCGAGGGTGTACCATTTCAATTCCGCGTGATGCGGCTCTTCAAGCTGCGCCTGCAGCACCGGCGCCAGCCAGAGGGACAGCACCCAACCGGCTGCCATTCCGAAAAAAAAGATTTTTCCCGGTCGCGTTTTCCGAGCTTTTGGATTCAAAAGAGTCATACGGGCCAAACGTTTCTGTTTTGAATTCACGCCGTCGTTGCAATCACTCCAGAGGACGAACCCCAGAAGCCCTCACGGACCTCCTGCCGGTCTCCGAGCCTCTCGCAAGCAGCGGGAGGTCTTATCCAGTGGATTCGTTCGTTTAGAATTGCGGTTTCAGATCGGGCTTTTTGCTCTCATTTCACCACGGCGATTTTAAAAATCGCCACTTCCGTGCCATTGGCGCCCCGCGCCTCGATGCGCGCCAGATACACCCCACTTTGAATGTTTTCCAGCGACCAGCGCACCTCGTTGTCCATGTATGGCTCCGCCGGGCCATCAAATTCATCCACCAGCTCTCCGGCCAGATCCAAAATTTTGATTCTCACCCGTGCCGGGCCGTTGAGACGATACCGGATGGTCGTGACATTGCCGCGGGTTGGATTGGGATAATTGTACGCCAAATTCCCGGGCAACAAATTGCCCTCTTCCTGTTGCGGCGTTAATTGCAACGCATTGCCACGCGTACGTTGCTCGTTTCCGTACAACGCCGTCCAGGCATGCGAATTCTGAGCCGAGGTTTCCGGAAGACGATAGACGTACAAAAAGCCCTGATCAGAAATCCCCGCAAGCTCCATCTGACCATCGCCGTTGACATCCGCGGCCATCAACTGTCCGGAAGATGAGGCCGCAAACGCAAAGGGAAAATCGGTCATCGGTCCACCGTCATGATCGATGCCGTGAATATCGCCGTTTCCGGCCAGCCAGAACAGTTCCTGGGAGCGATCGCCGTCGGTGTCCAACAAAAGCGCCTCGCGGTAGGTGACCCCGTCCGGGATACGATCGCCGTACAACCGCACCGGGAACTGGTTGAGCAAGCTGCCGGCATAATTGACAGCGATCAACTGTTTTGTGCCGGGCAATACCAGATCCTGCCGGCCGTCGCCGTCCACATCGCCAATGGACAGTCCGGTCCCCGGTTCAATGCCGTCCAGTTGAAACCGCTGCAGCCGATCCCCCCCCTCATTCCAGATGGTCACAACGCCGTTCGTGGAAAGCGCAACAATCTCAACCCCGCCATCGCCATCGAGATCGGCTACTGCCAGCGCCTGGACTTCATCTTCAACCGGATGTTGCCACTGAATGGCATTGGTATCGAGATCGATCCGGGTGACCTGATCCTTCGTGGCCGCTGCCAGAACCGGCCCAGACGCGGCCAGCCAGCGTACGGGGGCTCCGATCTTATAAAGCGTATTGATAGACGAATCGAACAGCAACTCGAAAATGGTATCAAACGCAGCCACATATATTTCCCCGCGCTGCCGATGAATGAGCAACGGCCCGGCATCCTGACTGCTCGCCTGAAAATCGCGCCACAGCAAGGCTTGAAGCTGTCCGTTCTTCTTTTGAAATTTGTAGATTTCCAGCTTCCCCTTGCGGGTGGTTACGACCAGTTCATCGATGCCATCGTCATCGAAATCGACGGCGGCAGGGGGGTGAGAAAGGCCGCTGCTGGCATCGAACAGGCGTACCTGCACTTGCTCCCGGGTTTCGTTGCCAGGCGCGGGCAAAGATACATTGCGCATGATCGAGCCATACCGAAATCCGTTGCCTGCCACAGCAACCATTCCGCCGTCCTGCAAGCCGATCAAAATTTCCCGTCCCGGCTGCTCCGGATCGATTTCCGCGGCTAACGGCGCCAGAGAACCGCCGCCCACGAACTGCGGGAAGCCGCGGAGTAGGCGATCATTGCGCACGCTGAAACTCATCAAGCTGCCGAGAGCGCTGAAATCGGTGATGGTGATATGACTGTTCGCCCCGCTGTAACTCCGGGAAGACGGCATGGTATTCGGGCCGAAGCGAACCGTGTCGGATTGATTGACCAGTTTATTTATCGGGTTATCCCGGTGCCAGGCGTCTTCCGGCACACCGTTCTCTGCTCCGGCTCCCGGATGTAAGAAACCGTAAAACCGGCCGATATCTTGCGCGCCGTCGGCTTCTTCCAGGTCAACGCCGGGATGATCGCGGTCGGCATTGATATGGTTCTGTGCCAGGCGTTCGCGAATCACCGATTCATCGATATGCCAGATGAGGATGCCGGAGCCCGGCAAACCGAAATCATATTCATCCACGCTGACAATCACCCCGATCGTGGTGTCCGCTAAGATTTGCCCGGGGTCTTTAAACTCGACTTTGTTACCGTGGATATCCATTCCCACCGCAATGCCATCCCCGTTGATATCCCGCTGCCGGTTTTCAATCAGAAAGTATTCATTGGAATTGATCGGAATTTTGTAAATTTTATTGGGTGAAACGGTTTCTCGCGGCGCCGCCACCCGGAATTGTTCGCCGGTAAAGATGGTGATGGGCTTTTCCCAGCCCATGAATACTTTCTCCCACGCACTCGGTTCCGCGGGCAACATGCCCTGAAAATTGCCGCTGCCCTGATCCATCAGTCCCCAGCGACCGATTCCCGAAGCATCAGTGACCGGATTGAACAGTGCCGGCAGACCAATTTGGAAGCCCATCATGATGGCGGCGGTTCCCAGAAGCCCGATCTCAAATCCTTCCTGACTTTCGGTTTCCGGCAGAATAATTCCCTCACGGATATACGTGGCGCCGTTCTGCACGGCAATGCCCTGGAATCCGGGATCGTCCGGCGCAAGCCCCTGTTGCAGATCTCTGAGAGTCAAAAATGCGGAAGGCACATCCTTGGGGGTTGGATCAAAATCAAAATTCAAGTCCCGCCCTACACCGGCATGAAACACAATGAAACTATCGAAGCGGGTGAAATCAATGGAGTCTTCCTGATCGGCAATGGTAAACCCATCCCGGAACAATTCGGCCAGGCGTTGATCTTCGTATGCCGAATCCGCACCCGGGGCGTAATACGCCATATCCCGTGGCAGTTGATAAGCCCTCAAATTGTCCCGAGGATAGACTTCGTACAGCAAAATCAACTTTCCGTTCGATACGGTACGGTAGTAATTGGACAGTGCCTGAAGCTGGGCTTCAAAATAGGCACGGTCATGGGGAGGAGGATCGATAGTCGGCTCTGCCGGCGGTTCGAGCATAAAACGGCCGTCGCCGGTCGTTTCAGGAAGGGTATCCGGCTGAAATTCCACACGAATGGCTAAAATATGGAGCGTATCTGTATGATTCTCATGGAATGCATCGACATTCGAAAGGCGATGCAACAAATCCCGGGTGGATGGCTGTCCTTTCAGCTTTAAAGCGGGGACCGGTTTTTCGGCAGCCGTCCCGGACAGCGCACCCGCACACATCAGCAGGATAAGTCCCCGGATGAAAAAACGTTTCATTCTCCTCGTTCCTGTTCCGGTCCTGTTCATGCACAAAATAAAGGGCAAGGCGCCCGATGCAGCGGAATCGCTCTTGCCCTTTCCTTCATCGACTGTATCGCATACAACCATGGTGTCGGTTTAGAATCCAATCGCCAGGGAGAAGCGCATGGTGTCACTCAGAGGATGGCCTTCGCCTGCGGAGATGTAACCGAAATCAAGCTGATAGAGAGAATATTTTAAACCGGCGCCAAAAGTGATGTATTTCACTTTACCGATTTCATCGTAGTGGTACCCGGTCCGCAAAGCAATGATATTGGAATACCAGTATTCGAGACCAATATTGGTAATGACGCGTTTCATTTCAGTGCTGAAGTCCTCATCAGCCCATGACGTGAATAGCGCCTTATACCATGGGTCCGACGTGCCATCCTGATATTTGCGAACCAGCAGTTTGTCAAATTCAACCGCTACGGTAATTTTGTTAAACTCCTGATCCAACAGCTTGTAGGCGAAGCCGATATTGAGATTGGTCGGCAATGGGTCCGCTTGTGCAGCATCGATATAAACAACTTTGGGCCCCATGTTGGTAATATTGACTCCGAACGACAGGCCATTGAGCAGCAAATTTTGCTTCAAGAAGCCAAGATCGAAGGCAAATGCGTTGGCCCGGCCATCGCCTTTTTCAGCGCCGGCGCCAACCGAAGCCAGATTGCTGCGGATATATTTCAAGGAAAGACCGATGGCCGAAGTTTTTGAAAGATTGGAGCCGAAGGAAGCAGCGATGGCAAATTCATTGGAGCTGAATTCACCAAGCGGTTCCGGGCTGTCTTCACCAGTAATGATCTGTTTACCAAGGTTCAAATAGGTTACGGAGAGACCGAGCGTACCCAGTCCTTTCATCGGATAGACAAATGATGCGTATTCGAAAAACAAATCGGATGCCAATTGCGGCAGCCAATTGGAGTGCATCAGTGAAATTTCCCGTTTGGTTTGAAAGGCAAGACCGGCTGGATTCCAATACGTTGCCGTGGCATCATCGGCGATAGCTACAAATGCTTCGCCCATGCCGTTTGCGCGTGCGCCCGGAGTAATGAGCAGAAATGGTACCGCGCTTTCGCTTTGCGCCTGCAGCAGGTTGGGTAAGGCAAGCGCCATCAGCGTGAATGCAACAAGAATTTTTTTCATTGTGAAACCTCCACCTAAATAAAAAAACCGAATGCAGTATCCAACCCACTGTCATTCGGTTCCGAAAAAGCCTATACAGGGTCCGTCCAGGGTTTGGTTGGATACCACAACTTTTCTTATTTCCGAAATTGATTTTCAAATGACGCCCGTTGCACCGGGCACCGAATTCATGCCATTTGAAAATCAATTAAATTATTAATTACGATATTGAGAAAAAGTTGTTGAAACAAACCCGTAACGAACGCTGTATAGGCTCACTCCTCTATGCTTTGTTCAGCAAGTTTTCAAAAGTAAAGAAAGCCCGTGAAAATGTCAAGCAAAAAGTCAATCCGTTTCAGAAACGTTAAAGTTACGATTCCAAAGACGTTATGCCCAAAAGGGCCTGTATGATTATCGGCATGATTTCACACGATTTCAAGTTCCGACCACGGTTATCGCTCATCCGCCCAAAATCCAGATCGGTGTGCTCCCCATCGCATGTTCAAACGGACTCGCTAAGGACGTTTCCTGCTTAACATTAGAGGCAAAGCCTCCTCCTGCGGAAAACCGATTGCGGAACCTCTTATTCAAATTTCGAAAGCCGCTCTACGAAACGGTCCATTTCATCACGGGTGCGTTTTTCGGTCACCGCAATCAAAAGAGCATGTTCATCGCCATAGTAGCTATTCAGGGGCAAGCCGGCGAATATCCGTTCTTGCAGCAATGCATCAGTGATGTGCTGTGCCGGTACTGGAGTCTTTACGACGAACTCTTTGAAAAACGGCACAGAATAGGCGAGCGAATATCCGGGCAAGGCCTGAATTTGGTCCGCCAGGTAATGCGCCTTTTGCAAACTCTGGTACGCCACTTCTTTCAAGCCTTCTTTTCCCATCAGGGCTAAATAAATTGTAGCGGCGGTGGCGTTGAGTGCCTGGTTGGTGCAAATATTGGATGTTGCCTTTTCGCGGCGAATATGCTGTTCCCGCGTTTGCAACGTCAGCACGAATCCGCGGTTTCCTCGCCGGTCCACCGTCGCCCCGGCAATCCGGCCGGGCATGCGGCGCAGCAATTTTTCTGTGGTGGCAAAAATCCCGACATACGGGCCGCCGTAACTCAATGCATTGCCAAAGCACTGTGCATCGCCGACGACGATATCCGCCCCATAACGGCCCGGCGGCTCCAGCACCGCCAGCGATAACGGGTCCACACTGACAATAAACAGAGCCCCGGCTTGATGCGCAATCTTCGCCATTTCATTGACGTTTTCGAGATTGCCCAAAAAGTTGGGATGCTGCACCACCACGGCAGCCACGCTATCATCCACGGCTTCCCGCATGGCGGCAACCGGGGTTATTCCGTCCGCATAAGCCGGAATCTGCCGCAGCTCCACCTGAATGTTCCGGCTATATGTTTCGACAATCGTACGGTAGAATGGATGAATGGCTTCGGATAACAAAACGGTATTTCTGCCGGTGGCGCCTCGCGCCATCAGCACGGCTTCCGCCAGCGCCGAACCGCCGTCATACATGGAAGCATTGGCGGCAAACATACCGGTGAGTTCGCAGATCATGGATTGATATTCATAAATAACCTGCAAATTGCCCTGCGAGACTTCGGCCTGATAGGGCGTGTAGGACGTATAGAATTCCGGCCGTAATAAAATGTGATTCACCGCCGAAGGGATGTAATGATCATAAGCACCTGCCCCCAGAAAGGAAACATATTCATGTAGATTCTTATTTTTGGCGGCAAGCTCGGCAAGATGGTCGGCCACTTCAAATTGGCTGAGCGCCGGGGGGAGTTGCAACGGCCGATTCAGCCGGATCCGTTCGGGAATATTGTCGATCAGTTCCTCAAAACGCTCCACTCCGATAGCCCGGAGCATTTCTCGGCGCTGTTCATCCGTATTTGCAATAAATGGCATCGTTTAACTTTCCTTTCTCACGCTGCAAACACACCTCATCCAATCAATTGCTCATAGTCTTTCGGAGAGAGCAGCTTGTCCAGCTCCTCGGGCTGGCTCAATTCCACTTTAATCATCCAGCCCTTACCGTATGGATCCTGATTGATCAGTTCCGGGCTGTCCTGTAGCTCCTCATTCACTTCCACCACTTTGCCCGTTACCGGAGCATATAGTTCGGATACCGCCTTCACGGCTTCAATGGTGCCGAAGGGCTCCATTTGCCGGGTCTCATCCCCCACCTTCGGTAATTCGACAAACACGATATCGCCCAACTCGCCCTGGGCATAATCGGTGATACCAACGGTCGCGATGTTATCATTGACCGAGACCCACTCATGCTCTTTCGTGTAAAGCAGATCCAATGGGATTTCCATCGTGCACTCCTATTGCCTCTAATCCATCGTTAAACAATAACCTACGGTTCACTCAAAACGAAATTCGGCATCGTTGAAACGCTGCTCTGGATCGTGCAGCGAAAAGCCGCGAGACGACATCACGCGGCTTCTTCAAGGGCTTCCTGATCTTTCATCCGTTCGACAAATTTCGTATCAAAATTGCCGGCGCGAAATTCGGGATGTTGCATGACTTTCTGGTGGAAAGGAATCGTCGTTTTAATCCCTTCGACAATAAATTCCTCGAGGGCCCGCTCCATGCGTTCGATGGCTTCAGCACGATCCCGGCCGGATACAATCAATTTGGCGATCAGTGAATCGTAAAATGGGGGGATGACGTATTGGGCATAAACGTGAGTATCCACCCGTACGCCGGGACCGCCGGGAACATGAAAAGCGGTGATCATTCCCGGACTCGGCCGGAAATCATGCTCCGGGTCTTCCGCATTGATGCGGCACTCAATCGCATGCCCGCGCAATTTATAATTGGGATTGATATTATCCAGCCGCTCACCCTGCGCCACGCGGATCTGCTCTTTGATCAGATCCAACCCCAGCACCGCTTCCGTGACCGGGTGTTCCACCTGAATGCGGGTATTCATTTCCATGAAATAGAATTCCCCATCTTGAAATAAAAACTCGATGGTTCCCGCACTGACATAATTGACGCATTTCGCCCCCCGAACCGCGGCTTCACTCATCTTTTGACGCAGCTCTTCAGTGATCACCGGCGACGGGGATTCTTCAATCAACTTCTGATGCTTGCGCTGAATGGAGCACTCTCGCTCGCCCAGAGCGTAAATGTTGCCGTGCGTATCGCCAATAATTTGGACTTCAATATGCCGCGGATGTTCGAAAAACTTTTCTAAATAGAGCCCCGGATTCCCAAATGCGGCTTCAGCTTCCCGCTGCGCCTGATTGAAGGCGGCTTCCAATTCATTCGGATCGCGCACCAGCCGCATGCCGCGGCCGCCGCCGCCTGCGGTAGCTTTTAAAATCACCGGAAACCCGATTTCTTTGGCCAGCTCCATGGCCTCGCCGACGCTGCCCAGAATGCCTTCACTGCCCGGGATGACCGGAACTTTGGCCTTTTTCATGGTCTCCTTGGCAAACGATTTATCCCCCATATTGGCGATCATTTCCGGCGATGGCCCGATAAATTTGATATTGCACGATTCGCAAACCTCGGCAAACTCTGCATTTTCCGCCAGAAAACCGTATCCCGGATGGATGGCATCGGCGTTGGTGACTTCAGCCGCACTGATGATGCGGGGAATATTTAAATAGCTTTCCTTGCTTGGGCCCGGCCCGATGCATACGGCTTCATCAGCAAACCGCACATGCAGCGAATGCACATCGGCTTCGGAATACACCGCCACGGTTTTGATGCCGAGTTCTTTGCAGGCGCGAATCACTCGAAGGGCGATTTCTCCGCGATTGGCGATCAAAATCTTTTTGATTTCTCGATTTTCCAATGCTGACCTTCCTCAAAAGCAGGTGAGCGTTTTACTCGTTCCGTGTCCGGTTAAAGCTTTTCTACCAAAAACAGCGGCTGGTTATATTCCACCGGCTGCGCATTCTCCACCAGAATATCCAAAATTTTGCACGGAAATTCGGCTTCGATTTCATTCATCAATTTCATCGCCTCGATGATGCACAGCACCTGACCTTTCTGCACCGTATCTCCCACTTCCACATACGGATCGGCGTCGGGTGCCGGGGCGCGGTAAAACGTGCCAACCATGGGCGATCGAATTTCCACGCCTTTTTGAGGTTTGGCCGCAGGAGTTTCCTCTTTGGGCTGAGACTCCGCGGCAGGTTGCGGCTGCGCCGCCGGGGGCGCCGATGGTGCCTGTGCCGGCGGTGTCGGCAGCACATAATGCATGCTGTTGGTATTGCCGGTCAATCCACTGTTGGACGGATATTTGCTGATACGTAATTTTTTCCCCCAACGGCTTATTTCGAGTTCAGCAATATTGGCTTCTTCGACAATCTTGACCAGGCGCCGGATAAGGTCTTCTTTCATGATCCCTCCCGATAATCATTCACGGGCATTATGACTTGACTCGCTCGATGTACTCACCGGTGCGCGTATCGACTTTGATGACATCGCCTTCATTGATAAAAAGGGGCACGGTTACCACCGCCCCCGTCTCCAGAGTGGCGGGCTTGCCGCCTCCGGATACGGTATCCCCCTTGATACCGGGCTCGGTTTGGGTCACGGTCAATTCCACCGCCACCGGGAGTTCCAGGTACACCGGCTTATCTTCGCTGTAAGCAATTTCCACAACTTCACCTTCCCGCAAGAATTTTTCTGCGTCGCCCACCAGGTCTTTGGGAACGTTGACCTGATCATAGGTTTCGTTGTCCATAAAAACAAAATCATCGCCCTGTCGGTAAAGATATTGCATCGGCCGGCGCTCTACCATAACATCATCGACCTTTTCCCCGGACCGAAATGTTTTATCCAGGACACGGCCGGTGCGAAGATTCTTCAATTTGGTGCGTACAATCGCCCCACCACGTCCCATCTTGACGTGCTGAAATTCAACGATCTGCCAGATATCGCCATCCATTCTGAAGGTAAATCCATTACGGAAATCAGCCGTCGTTGCCATCTTTCCCTCTATTTTGGATGATCGGGTTAAGGTTTTTCTAAGCCGTTTTTTCAGGATTTGCTGAGATGATGCCCCTCGCTATCACACAGAAACGGATCAATATAAACGAAATCGCCTTAAAAGTCAACCGGTAAATCTCCGACTGAATGGCATTCATATAAAGGCAAAACAGGCTCGTGAACGGTCTGCTCCAAATGAGAAAAAGAGGTCGCAAAAGGGAAGGTTTGAATCATCTCCGTGACACAAGGTGGGACGGATTCCCGGAAAAGCGCGCAGTGAGGCCCCCTTCATTTCCTCATCGCACGCCCTTTCTTTCCAGGCGGCGACGCTGATTTATTCCGAACCAACGCCTAACGCGAGGGAGTGTGCCAGATTTTTGAGAGATCATCCATGAGACGCGGGAAAATATCTTCCGTCAATAAGAACGGCACATCCTGCCGCTCGTTCTCAGTTTGGCGTTTTTCATACCGTTTCAGGATCGCCCGGCGGCCCTCCTGCAAAAGCAGTTCAAAATATTGGACACTGCCGTTCTCACACCAGGGAGCAGCGCTCCGAATTTGAGCGGCGCCGTTCAATTCATCCAGTTCGATTAAGACCAGCTTTTCCTTTAAATAAGTCACATTCTTTGAAATAATCTCCGCCTGCCGGCTCAACAGCTCCGCCACAGGGGCTGTGGATTTGAAGTCTCGATGTTCCAGTTCAATACTGGATACGACGAGGCTGTATTTATCCATATCCGGAATAACCACCGTGGCTGCCACCGGCCCCTCCTGTTCAGACAGCCGATAGCCTTTCTCGTCTCCTTCGGCATGGCGTACCGAAAAATGCATCTGATCTTCCAGACGCTGCATCAAATGCAGTTTTTCTGATAATTTCTGGCCCAGACTCATTTTCGTTCCCTCCAAATCTGATGAGAATTTATTCGATCTCAATAGTTTTATGTTCCTTGCCGTCATAGGTCAGCAGGGATTTGTTGCCGTGAATTATGGTTTCGAGATGCACCGGACGGGTCCAGATTTTATAAATATTCGCGAGCGTGTCCTGAGCTTCATCCAGCTTTAAATCCACGCCTTCATGACGATGGCGGAGATACAATTCGCCGCGATTCATATAATTGCCGTCTTCAACAAAGATGAATGGCTGCCCCCAGTTGGTCAACGCCGCCAACAGCTTTTGTTTTACGGCTTTGAATTCCCGATCGGAAATTTCGTAATAACCGGAGCGCTCATTATAATCATAGGTAAACAGCATGTGCTCGCGGACGAAATCCGGCGTCAGGAATGCATCGATGAACATCACATCGTTGTACATGCGCCGCACTTCGAAGATTTTTTGCAAGCCGAGTCCCAGATTTTTGTCCCAGTTTTTTCGGGCGATATAATCATCACATTCTTCATACTCCTTGCCGAATTTGCCCTTATTCCAGCGATCTTCGATATCCCGAAATAGCTCCAATCCAAGTTTATACGGATTAAGGCGTCCCGGTGCGGTGGCCACCGTACCCGAATGGTGATCGGCATAATCGATCACTTCGGAGTCTTTCAGCACTTTGGTCGTCATGATTTTCGAATGCCAGTAAGTCGCCCATCCCTCATTCATGATCTTGGTTTGCGCCTGTGGTGCAAAATAATAGGCTTCGTCCCGGATAATGCTCAGCACATCGTGCTGCCACTGTTCCAACGGCGCATAATCCAGCAAGAAAGCGAGCACATCGCGTTGGGGCTCCGCAGGAATTTTGCGGTGCGATACGGCTCGTTTTTTCTCATATTCCTCCTTCTGCTTTTGGATGACGTCGGGCGGATTGATGAAAGAGTCCATGTATTGTCGCGGGCTTTTGAATTTAAACCGCTCTATGGTTGGCATGGACTCTTCTTCCGCTGTTTCCAGCTCGCCGTTGCCGTTTCCGCCGTTTTCGTGGCCGTTTCCCATAAAAACCGAGTGGGGATCAATCAGGTTCTCAAGGGAGAGACAGGCGTCAATAAAATCCTCCACCACATCTTCGCCGTAACGTTCGATATACCGGCGCACGCGCACTGCATGGTTCGCCATTTGATCCATCATTTTACGATTGGTTTTGGAGAACCATAAATTATTCTTGAAGAAGTCACTATGCGCGTACACATGCGCCATCACCAGTTTCTGATCCACAATGGAATTGCTTTTCATTAAATAAGCATAACAGGGATCGTTATTGATCACCATTTCATAAATTTTCGAGAGCCCGTAGCTATAGCTTTTCGAAAGCTCTTCATACTCCATCCCAAATCGCCAGTGCGGATAACGTGTTGGGAAACCGCCGTACGCCGCGAACTCGTTGAT
This sequence comes from Candidatus Zhuqueibacterota bacterium, assembly GCA_015491485.1. Taxonomy (GTDB): domain Bacteria; phylum Zhuqueibacterota; class Zhuqueibacteria; order Zhuqueibacterales; family Geothermadaptataceae; genus Hydrothermovivens. Next base: position 708 of record WFVT01000177.1, on the reverse strand, counting down.
GTGGTGGTAATCCACCATTTCAAAAATCACTTCGAAGAAATCCAGGCCGTACTCCACAGCATAGCCCCGGATTTCATCACGCGCTCGCGCCAGCTCAGGTGTCAGCGTCATGGTTACCTGCCCTTCCCCAAAAAATCTTTGATGGATTGATAAATGCCTTCTTTGCCTGAAATTTCCGAGAGAACCAGCTTTTCTTCGCCCTCGAAATAGTCTTGCAAATCGCGAATAAACTGGCCGCTGCCGTACGGACTTTCCACCTGGCCATAGCAGAACAGATTGGCCGCAGGGAGCAACTTCTCTTCAAGCAAGTTCATGCACTCTTCTGTATCCACTTCTCCCCAGTTGTCGCCGTCGGAAAAGTGGAAGAAGTAAATATTCCAATCGGCCACGGGATAATCCCGCTCCACGATTTCCGCCGCCAGCCGGTAGGCGGAAGAAATCACCGTGCCGCCGCTTTCCCGGGTATGATAAAACGTTTCCCGGTCCACTTCTTGCGCCACTGCATCATGGATGATATAACGGGTTTCGATGCTTTTATATTGATATTGCAGCCAGGTGTCGATCCAAAACGATTCAATACGCACAATTTCCTTTTGTTCGTCTCCCATCGAACCCGATACATCCATCATATAAATAATCACGGCATTGGCTTCAGGCTCGAATTTGGTTTTCCAGGTGCGGTAGCGGCGGTCTTCCCGGATCGGAATC
>WFVT01000176.1 GCA_015491485.1 Candidatus Zhuqueibacterota bacterium | reverse complement strand
GGTATGAGCGTACCGAACAGAGAAAGGTGTACTGCAGTGATGACAGCAGCTCCGGCGTTCTTGGCTTCCCCGATATGGCCGGTCGCTCGCCGGTTCGAATGCAGCGCACGGCCCTTGGTGATTGGTTGAAAGCTGTATCACCCAACAGCAAAGTTTTTGCTATTTCACGCAAAGACCGACCCGCCATCATGATGGGCGGGAAGCAACCGGACGGCGTTTATTGGTATAACAGCCGCAACGGTCAGTTTGTGACCTCCGAATATTACGTGCAGGCGTATCCCGCATGGGTGGATTCATTCAATGCCCTTAAACTCGCCGATCGCTATCTGGAACAGGGCTGGAAAAAATCGGCAGCCGAGGAAACTTATTTTGTTTCTCGGGAAGACGAATTCATGGCGGAGTTTGACGGGATTCATACCACATTTCCGCATGAATTTCCCAGTGAAACCGGTAAGCCCAATCGCCGATATTACAGCGCCCTGACCACTTCGCCGTTTGCCGACGAACTGGTGTTTGAATTTGCAAAAGCTGCGGTCAAACATGAGGAGCTGGGAAAAGACGGCGCGCCGGACTTGCTGTTTCTGGGATGTTCCGCCGCCGATGCCATCGGGCATGCTTTCGGCCCGCTAAGTCAGGAAGCGCAAGATCATTTCATGCGATTGGATCAATATCTCGGCGATTTTATGCGGTTTCTCGATGAAACCGTTGGCGAGCGCAATTATATCATGGTGCTGAGTGCCGATCATGGTGCGCTGCCTTTGCCGGAAGAGCTGAAACGTCGGGGATATGACGCTCGACGTATTTCTTACCGAGATATGATGACCGCCACCGGCAAAGCCGCCGGAAAAATCGCGCGGCAATTCGGCATTCGGGGCAATTTGATCTTGACGTTTGCCAACGGTATCGTCCTGAACGAAGCGCTCATTCAAAAAAGTGGCGCGAATGTGGCCGAGGTGGAAGCAGCGCTGGCCAATGCCCTGAAAGCGCTGCCATACATCGAAGATGTTTTCACCCGTTCCGAACTGATGCAATCCAATGGAGTGAACGACCGGCCGTTTCTGGAAAATTTCCGACGCAGCTTTCACCCGGACCGCTCTCCGAACTTGATGTTGCGATTCAAACCACATTATCTGTTAACCAGCCGCGCTCAGGGCACCAGCCACGGCTCGCCGTATCCATACGATACGCATGTGCCGCTGATTTTTTATGGCAAGCGGATCCCGCAAGAAACCATCTCCGATTTCGTGCGGACGGCAGATATTGCTCCCACTCTGGCGGGCTGGTTGGGAATCCAACCGCCGGCTGAAGTGGACGGAAACGTTTTATTTTAACCTATCGTCACGGGGCTGATGTGAATCGCTATTTTATTCGCGGAGCGCTTTACGCCGCGATCAGTTTCTCGCTGGCAGCCTATGAGGCGCTCATGAATGATCCCGTCCGTATCGAGCTGATCCTGGGATATGCCCTGGTTTTCGGGTTTGGCGTGTTCACCATACTAACGCGGCACAAACGCCCGGATTTTTCGCAAGATCAGCATGTGAAAAAAGGATAAACTGCCGATGATTTAGAAGGTGAAAGCATTGTAAAAAATATGAATTCGGTTTAAACTGTATGACTTCAAAATCGTCAATCATTGGGAATGCTTTTCATGTATTATGCGTTACTAAACAAAGAAAACAACCAACCACTCACTAAAAATTAGGGAACGGATTATGGCGCTACGCAGATTTTGGATTGGATTTCTGATTTTGGGAGCGACAGCGATTTTGAGTACTCCGCTGACGGCTTCAGAAAAGAGCAAAAAGGAGGCCGCTATCAACTGGCTGCCGTTTAGCGAGGCTGTGGCCAAAGCGAAAAAAGAAAACAAAATGGTCGTCGTGGATTTTTATACCGACTGGTGTGGCTGGTGTAAGGTGATGGATGAGAAAACCTACGGCCATAAAGACGTGATTGAATTCGCCCGTAAAAAACTCATCATGAGTAAAGTGGATGCCGAGAGCGATGAAAAAGTCTCATTTATGGGGCAGGAAATGACGTATCGTCAGTTGGCCAAAGCTTTCGGGGTCAAAGGCTATCCAACGACGGTGTTTATTACGCCGAAAGGGGAGTTCCTTACCTCGGTATCCGGATACATCCCGGCGGATCAATTTCTGCCGATTCTGGAGTTCCTGTCGGACCGTCATTATGAAAAAATGACGTTTGAAAAATTTATGGAAAAACGCAAAACCAGCGATGAGAAAACCGAATGAACGCGATCGCATTCGCGTGATGATTTACGGCAAAGCGGAGTGTCACCTGTGTGAGATAGCAAAGAAAAAAATTCGGCAATTTCATGATGAATTTTCATTTGAACTGATTGAGGTGGATATTACTTCCGATCCTTCGCTGTATGCACAATATGCTGAACGCATTCCGCTGGTTTTTGTGAATGGACATCTCGTGGCGAAATACCGAATTGATGACAAAACGTTTCGAAAAGCACTAAAAAAGGCAGAACGTGGAAAAGGCCTATTCAAAAGCTTCTTTTAATTCGCCGGATTTTTTAGCGCGATTGAAAAATGGTGACCGGGGGGCGTTCCGGGAACTGGTTGAGCATTTTCAGGGAAAGGTTTATAACCTGGCGCTGCGTATTTTATGGAATAAAGAAGATGCGGAAGATGTGCTGCAGGAGACCTTCCTCAAAGTTGTCGATAAAATCGGAACATTCCGGGAAGAGAGTGATATTGGCACCTGGATTTACCGTATCGCCACCAATGCAGCGCTGATGAAATTGCGAGAACGTCAGCGGCAGCGTGGTTTGATCAGCGAGCTGACCGATGTGGAGAATCAGGAAATTCAGCCCTCGCGCCTGGCGCCGGATGTCACCAACCCGTTTGATGATCTACTCAAAAAAGAATCGCGGGAAATTTTGGAAGCGGCCATTGATCAACTGCCCGACATCTATCGAGTGGTCTTCATTCTGAAAGATGTAGAGAATCTGTCCACGGACGAAATCGCGTCAATTCTGGATTTGAGCCACGAAGCGATATATTCACGTTTGAAACGTGCGCGCATGCGCCTGCGCGAGGCTGTACTGACGGCATATAAAGAAAAATACGGAGAAGGGAGCTATGC
>WFVT01000175.1 GCA_015491485.1 Candidatus Zhuqueibacterota bacterium | reverse complement strand
CCTCGCATTAGACTGCAATTTCAGTGAAGACGCCTGCACCCCAGACGACCGGTGGGGATGCTTTTGCGCCACGGTGATCAAAACATGCTGCCCCGAATGGATACGTTCATCAAACCTGGATTAAATTGAGCAAATTGGTAATCAGCAGCATTCCGGTAAGCCCCACCATCACACCCCAGGCGGTTAAATCGCGGCCGCCTTCGTCTAAAGCCTCCGGGATCAGTTCCAGCACCACGAGATAGACCATGGCGCCGCCGGCGAACCCCAGGCCAAGGGCCAGCAGCGGGGAGAACAGCCAGACCGCGATCGCTGCGGGAACGGCAAGCAGCGGCTGCGGGAGGCTGGACGCAATCGAAAACAGAGCACATTTCCAGGTAGGAATCCCTTCGGCGCGCAAGGGCAGCGAAATGGCAATGCCTTCCGGGATGTTGTGTACCGATATCGCCAGGGCCATCACCAGGCCGAAATTGAAATCGCCGGTTCCGAACCCGACGCCGATGGCAATACCTTCCGGGATGGAGTGAAAAAACATGGCGATGAAAATCAACAATCCTTTCCGGGTCGTGCCCTTTCCCACGCCCGCGATTTCGAAATCGCTGTCGCCGAATTTCTTATCCACCAGCCAGAAAAATGCGGCGCCGAGCAGCAGACCGGCGATCACCTCGTACGGCGCAGACGGCCGGGTGGCCTTCAAAGCAATCCCTTCCTGAGCCAACGAGAACACCGAAGCCGAAATCATCATGCCGGCGGCGACGGCGCTGGAAAAAGCACGAACCACTGTGGAGCGATTTTTTAAAAATCCAACCGGGATGGCTCCAAGGCCGGTTGCCAGGGCGCTAATCACCCCGGTGATGGCAGTCCAGTATAACATGTCGGATGATTGCAACTTCGCCTCCTGAACGATCGGAAAATTTCCCGGTAGCCGTACGCCGGAATCGGCTCACAACAACACCAGGCCACACGCGATCGGCATGCGACGGAACACCGGGCCGTCATCAATACAGTCGCCGTTAGCAATGAGCGGTCTTTCGACCGCCGCGCAAAAGCGAAGCCGCCGTGGCAGGCCGGGAACGGACGATGAATTGTTCGCTTGTTTATGATATGGTACCGACTTGCATCCTGAAGCCGGCCGGATGGAACAAATTCTTCAAAAAATGCGATAATGATTTGTATATTCAAGCAGGATATCTTTAAAGCAATTGATTTTTTTCTTTGAAATCAAGAAAAATTTCTCAAAAATAAGAACAACAAACCGGTCCCCTCCAATTAATAATTTTTAGCAACTCATTAACAATAATGGTTTTACCGCCGAATCAACTTCGTGAAATGAAATGGCATACCGATTGCTAAATCTGGATGCAGTACCCAATCGATTCCATTTGCAAGGCGGTTCAGGCAACGATGTGCCGCATCTTCGTCATCGCGTCAGGGCCTGTCCGTGTAGAGCCCTTTCCTTCACCGCCATGTGAGGGCCCGCGAGCCGTCCGGCTCAAACAGCCGGGCCGGACGGCTCGCGATGCTATTGGATGTGATCCACTATTTAACGTATGAGGTGGGACAATGATTATCGGAGTGCCGAAGGAGTCTCAGCGCGCGGAGCGCCGGGTCGGGCTGACGCCGTCCGGAGTGTATGCGCTGGTCAAAGAAGGACACCGCGTCATTATCGAATCTACAGCCGGTGAATTGTGCGGTTTCCAGGATGAAGATTACCGTTCCAGCGGGGCCGAGATCGTTTTTGATCGCGTCGAGGTATTTCAGCGTGCCGATATGGTGGTCAAAATTATGCCCATTTCGGTTGAAGAGGCGCAAGAGATCCGTGACGGCGCGATTTTGTTTTCCTTTTTTAATATGGGAATTGCCGATAAACAGGCCTGCCGGATTTTACTCGAAAAACAGGTGTGCGCCGTGGGCTACGAAATGATCCAGCGCGCCGACGGCCAGCATCCGGTGTTGACGGCCATGAGCGAAATTGCCGGGGTGATGGCGCCGCACATCGCCGCGCGTTATTTGGAAAGTACGTATGGCGGACGGGGCATCTTACTGGGGGGAATTGCCGGACTACCGGCGGCCAATGTGGTTATTCTCGGAGCCGGTATCGTCGGCGGTACCGCGGCAAAGAGTTTTCTCGGCGCCGGAGCGCATGTCATTGTGATGGATAACAATCTGGATCGCCTGCGCCGGCTGGAATCATTGACCAATCGCGTGGTTTCCACGGCCATCGCCTCCCCTTACAACATCGATCGTTTCACCCGGTTTGCCGATGTGCTGGTAGGCGCTGTGTTCATCCACAGCCAGCGTACGCCGCATCTGGTATATGAATCCCATGTGCGCAACATGAAAAAGGGCGCGCTGATCATCGATATTTCCATCGACCAGGGCGGCTGTGTGGAAACCAGCCGACCGACTTCTCACGAGGATCCGATTTTTGTCAAGCACGGCGTCATCCACTACTGTGTACCCAACATGCCGGCCGCCGTGGCGCGCTCGGCTTCACGTGCGCTAACCAATGTAGCACTGCCCTTGTTTTTGCATGTGGCACGGGCCGGCAAACCGGAAGCATGGCGGTCTTCGGAAGCCATCACAGCCGGTACGTACCTTTTTGACGGCAAGTGTACCAACGAGAACATCGCCGGGCTGTTTCAAATGGAATACAGCGCTATTCAAAACCTCTTATCGTGACAGGATGAACTTTCGTTCCTCAATTTTCCATGCGGAAACGATGACGTGATTTGCCGTATCCGAGCCCTGAGATGTCGGAGAGCGAGTGTCCGCGGCAGGAGCGGCATACCATCATAAAGCAGGCGCGGTAAAGCATGTTCAAGCATTTTCCAATGTGAGCAAAAGGACCAATTCAAAGGGTTGAAATCATGAACTGGATGCAGGACTACCAGGCGAAAAGGACGACCGCTGCGGAAGCGGTAAAAATCATCAAAAGCAACGACACGGTTTATATCCATCCGGGATGTGCCGAACCGGAGCAACTGGTACGGGCCATGGTGGACCGCGCACCGGAACTGGAAAATGTCAAAGTCATCCATCTGTTGACGGCGGGCACGGCGGATTACGTGAAACCGGAAATGGCGCCCCATTTTCGTCACATCGCCTTTTTCGCCGGAGCCAATGTGCGCAAGGCGATCAACGAAGGCCGGGCCGATTTCATCCCTATTTTTCTCAGCGAGATTGAAGCGCTGTTTCGAAACGGCGCTTATCAGATCGACGTGGCATTGATTCACGTTTCGCCGCCCGATGAACACGGCTTCTGCAGCTTCGGCGTCGGCATCGATACCACCAAAACCGCCGCCGAATGCGCGAAAGCCGTTATCGCTCAGGTCAATCCCAAAATGCCGCGGACCCTGGGAGACAGCTTCATTCACGTCAGCAAAATCACGCATATCGTCGAAGTGGATGACGACATCCTCGAGCACAAACAGGGCCAGATTTCCGACATCGCCATGCGTATCGGCCGCAACGTGGCCGAGATCATCGAGGACGGCTCGACCCTGCAACTGGGGATCGGTGAAATCCCGGACGGCGTTCTGTACTATTTGAAGGACAAAAAAGACCTGGGTATCCACACGGAAATGCTCAGCGACGGCATCGTTGAGCTGATCGAATCGGGTGTGGTCAATTGCGAAAAGAAGACCCTGCATCCGGGAAAAATCATTGTCGGTTTTGTATTGGGAACGCGCCGATTGTACGATTTTATCGACAACAACCCGGTGTTTGAATTTCATCCCAATGCCTACACCAACGACCCGTTCATCATTGCCCAGAACGATAAAATGGTGGCGATCAACAGCGCCATCGAGGTGGATCTGACCGGACAGGTGTGCGCCGACAGCATCGGATACATGTTTTACAGCGGTATCGGCGGGCAGGTGGATTTCATCCGCGGGGCGGCGCGGAGCAAGGGCGGCAAGCCGATCATTGCGCTGCCATCGACCGCCAAAAACGACCAGATCTCGCGCATTGTGCCGCATCTGAAAGAGGGCGCCGGGGTGGTCACCAGCCGGGGGGATGTGCATTATGTGGTGACAGAATACGGTGTGGCTTATTTGCACGGCAAAACGATCCGCGAACGCGCCCGGGCGCTGATCGATATCGCGCATCCCAAGTTCCGCGAAGAGCTGGAACGCTTTGCCCGGGAAAAGCGTTACCTCTGATGCGATTTTGGTTTCCAACCAACATCAGGCGCTTTGAAGGCGCCTGTTTTTTTACATCAACTTCCCGGAATGGTCTCATCATCCCGAATCCGCGGGGCAATGGCGAATCCGGTAAAGCCGTACAGCAGCGCGAATACGATCCCGGTATAGCACATCACCGCCCAGGGAGCGTATTCCACCGTGGGCACGCCCAACGTGCCGGACATGAACACCCCGGCAATGCTCCATGGGATCAGCGGCATCACCACCGTGGCGCTGTCTTCCGTGGTGCGCGATAGATTTTTCGCCGCCAGATTGCGCTGCCGGTAAGCCGGGGCAAACAGCTCGCCGGGAATGAGAATGGAGAGAAACGAACTCCCGGTCATCAGCGCCACCGATAGGCACGAGGCCACGGTGGCGGCAATGAGCGATGCCGTGGTGCGGGCAACCTTCAGCAGGTGTTCCAGAATCACATCCAGCATACCGGCCTTCTGCACGATGCCTCCGAACGCGAACGCGCAAAACGCAATCAGGGTGACGTCCATCATCGCCAGCATGCCCCCGCGCGATAGCAGGGCATCCACGGTGGCATCACCGATTTGTGATTTGTAGCCGTGCACCATCACATCCACTGCATGTTTCAGGCTCTGCCCCTGGAAAACCATCGCCAGAACGACCGCCACCGCGGCCGACAGCAGCATGCCCGGGATGATCGGTTTTTTGCGGATCGCGCCGTACAGGGTGATGGCCGGCGGCAGGAGTAGCAGGATGTGAAACCGAAACGCCTCGTGCAGATGCTCCAGGATGACACTCATTTTTTCAAGCGATACCTGCTGGTGCTCCGGGCGGGTCAGTCCGAGGAAGAAATAGACTCCCAGACCAATCAGCCATGCCGGAGTGGTGGTCCACAGCGTGTGTTTAATATGATCGAACAAATTACTGCGCGCCGCGATGGGCGCCAGATTGGTTGTATCCGAAAACGGTGAAATTTTATCGCCGAAATACGCCCCGGCCACGATGGCTCCGGCAGCCTGTCCGAGCGGGATGCCCAGTCCCTGCGCAATGCCCATGAACGCCACGCCGATGGTGCCTGCGGTGCCGTAGGACGTGCCGGTCACCACCGATACCACGCTGCACACGACGCAGGCGGTCAGCAGAAAATACTGCGGAGAAATGATCTTCAGCCCGTAATAAATCAGCATCGGGATCACCCCGGCGGCGATCCATGAGCCGATGAGCGCGCCCACGACAATCACGATTAACATTGCCGGCATGCCCTTCATCATGCTTTCCAGAATGCCCTCTTCGAGCTCTTTATACGTATAGCCGAGACGCAGGGCAAGAACGCCGGCCACGGCGGCAGCGCCGATCAGCAGAATCTCAATGCGCAGGCGCAGCAAACCGTATCCGATTCCCAGAAAAACCGCCAGAGTGATTAAGGGGGTCAATGAAACCAGCAAGGACGGACGGCGGCGTTTTGCGGTGTTCATAAGCGGTATTCCCTTTCCCTCCGGTTTTGCGGTACTCCCCCTGTTTGTGCTCGTTTCACCTCTGATGCTTCGGATCACTGACCGTCAACAGGCCGTTGTAACAGACGGCAGAAAAGCCATTTTGATGAAAGGAAATTTCGAAAAAACACCGGGCATTATGAAGATGCCCGGTGTTGTGTTTGCAGGTGACGGTGTGTTTTGGCTTCTTTGAACCGGCCAGATTCTCACCACCCATTGTCCACAATGCGGCCGCCGCGGTAGCGCAGCGGGCGGGCGGTGATGAATTTGCGGCGCAGGCGGCCCACCTCTTCGATCCGGCGCTCGGCAATACGGTTGGCTGCCACATGCGTCGGAATATCCTCGTCTTTCGCCACTCGCAGCACCTTTTTTACATTATAATAAATTCCCTCGGCCT
>WFVT01000174.1 GCA_015491485.1 Candidatus Zhuqueibacterota bacterium | reverse complement strand
GCCAAAACACAGATTAATTCCGCCTTTGGTTTCAGAGCTCAGAGCCGAGTTGGTTGTGCGCCGTTGCAACAGCCCCGGTTTTTGATCTGGGCACGACGAAAAGCCGTGAAGAAAAAAAATCGGCTTTAGCCCCAAACTATCATGGGCTGAAGCCCGCTATTTGGAGTACCCGCTGTTCTCCCCGAGCTAAAGCTCGGGGCTACTCAGCATCAGCATCGAATCCGCATGATGAGATCGTCAGAGCTTGATTGGATTCGCCTTTGATTGAGTAACGCGGCTTTCAAGCCGGGGACCATAAACCGCGAAAAAAAATATCGGGCTTTAGCCCGAAATCATCATGGGCTGAAGCCCAATATTTGAGTGCTCGTCACTTCGTCCCCGAGCTGAAGCTGGGGGCTACTCAGCATCATCATCGAATCCGCATGGTAGGATCGGCAAAGCTCGATTGGATTCGTCTTTGATTGAGTAGCCCCGGCTTTCAAGCCGGGGACCAAAAAGAGCGGAGAAAAAATATCGGGCTTTAGCCCGAAATCATCATGGGCTGAAGCCCACTATTTGGTTGCTTGTCGCTTCGTCCCCGCGCTGAAGCTCGGGGCTTTTCTGGGGCTGTCCAAAGAAATCTCCATTCAGCGTCATTCCCGCGAAAGCAGGAATCCATGTCGTTTGAATTCAATCCGAGTTGTGTTGAACCATCCTGTAGCCGCGATCTCCGCCTGCGGACAGCCTGACGGCTGGATGGCATGCAAAATTGACCGGGATCAACAAAACCGGCCAGCTATAGAAAATTTTAGCTCACCTTTTGTATTTCTTCAATTTCCGCAGCAACCGCTCCTGCCGATGCAACAGGTCCTGCCTGGCACGATGAAGCTGCCCATCCGGCATTAGCTGCAGCCGCATCTGAATCGCATTCAGCGCGCGCCGGGTGTACGTCAGCGCACGTTCGTAATTCCGCTGCCGGTGCTCGTAATATTTCGCCAGCTCGACGAACGGCTCCAGCACGAACCGCTTCTGCTCTACGATGCGCAACCATGCCTGCACCGCTTCATCATACTGGCACAATTGCTTTTTGCTGCGGGCGAAATTCAATAAAAATTCCACCTCGTTGGCCGGATCGATTTCGTGTTTCTCGAGCAGGTTCCGGTAAATGGTGGCTGCGGTTTCGGGCGCGCGCACCTGAACATGCAACCGGGCCACCCGTGCTGCCTGCTCCGGCGCAATGCCGGCGTCGCGGGCCAGTTGCACGCGCTCAGCCAGATGCATCAGCAGGGCATACAGCGACAGAATATCCATGCGGTTGTGGTAGAAAATCGGGGGCAGGGCATCGGCGTTGCCGGTGCGCAGAAAATCCATGTAAATCGCCGGGATTTCCTCGCCCGGCACATCGCCGTGGCGCTCCAGGCCCAGCAGCGACCGTTCCAGGGTGGAGAGACTGCAATCGCCGTAATCGTTTTTTACCAGTCGCCGGGCGGCATGCAGCAGGTCAAGATGTTCGTGCAAATCGAGGGTGGGGGACATGCGCTGCTGGATGAAACGCGTGCTCAAAAGCGGCGCGTCGAACGACTTGCCGTTGAACGAAACCAGGCCGCGGCGCTGCTGCAGCAGGGAATCAAAATAAGCCAGCATGGCGCGCTCGCCGTTCAGCTCGGAGAGAAACAATTGCTCCACCACGAACGCCTCTTCGGTGCAATAGCCGAGGCCGATCAGAAACACATACGTGCCAGTGCCGCCGGCCAGGCCGGTGGTCTCGGTATCGAAAAACAACGCCAGCTGCGGATCGAACTGTTCGCTGATGCTGTTTTTGGCCATCACCCGGAGGTTCTCGCGGTCGATTTCATGCCCGGGGCGCAGCAGCATCGCGCCATGCGGATGTGGCCATGGATAGCGATGGCGCACGCGCAGAAACCGCCCGGCGTTAGTTTCAATCCATTCGCCGTTCAATTGGCTGGCCAGCGCGTCCTCGTTCGGAGCGCGGCGCGGTGGTGCAGCGGCATCGCGCCCACCCGTCGATCGATCGAGCTGACGGAGTTTGTCTTTCAGATTCATCGGATTTGAGCCACGACAGGCATTGTTATAATTTGACAAAACGGAGTCCGGTTTCTGAGCAAAGTTTCCCTTGAAGCGCCACAGACCATCCCGTGGCCTCTGGTCGAGAGGACGCCCGGCGAGAAGGCCTTCGCGCTAAACGACCGGATTGACATGATTTATTCGATTAAGAATCTCATGGGCATCCTGGAAATGCCTTGCGGCTGTTGGAGCGTCATTCAGAAAAATTAAAAATAGCCAAATTCCGGCACAACCGCCAGCAGATTTTACATTTCGTTTCTATAGCGCCCCCTAAATAAGTCGATATTGTGGATGGAGATCGCGATTGGGAAGGGGCAACGGTATTAGTTAAAACAAGGAGATCAGGGTGAAACATCGTCAGCGCAGGCTTCCGTGGATTATTGGCTTTGCGATATTGGCACTTCCGGGCGGTAGCCAGTCGTACGCCCAAAATTCACCGCATGCGGTGTGGGGCAAGGTGCTCAATTCCGCCAAACAGCCGCCAAAAAGCGAATTCTTCCAATTTTACGCCTACATCAAAAGCCGCCCCACCGAGGTGTTGACGCACAAGAGTTTTGGCTCCGGTTATTACGAGCCCGAGGGCACCTGGTGGCTGAACGCCGGCAATTTCACCACTGAGTGGCAAATCGGAGATACCCTGGTCGTGGAGCTGCTGTCGATTCAGGCGGGGCAGGTGGAGCGCAAAACCGTGGTTAGCATGCTCACCGGCGCCGGTAATGACTTTTTTGGCAACGCCATTCTCGAGCGCGTGCCTTCCCAGCCGGACCATCTCACGCCGGTGGAGCTGGTGAGCTTCCGCGCCGCCATGAGCGCCGACGGCCGGGTGCGCCTGAGCTGGCAAACCGCCAGCGAAACCAACAATCTGGGCTTTCGCATCGAGCGGGCCGCCGGGGAGAACGGCGAATTTGACTTTCTGGCGTTTGTTGCCGGCCATGGCACCACCACAAAGGAAAACCGCTACGAATATCTCGACCGGCCGCAGGAACCGGTCCTGTATCGGTACCGCCTGATTCAGGTCGATCATGACGGCGGACTGCAGGTGCTGGGCACGGTGCAGGTGCAGGCCACGTTGCCCGGCGGATTTCAATTGCGGCAGAGTTATCCGAATCCGTTTGACGTTCGCAAAACCCGCCAAACGCAGTTTCAGGTGTATTTAAACCAGCCCGGCCGGGTACAGATTCACATTTACGATATCCGGGGGCGTCTGGTGCGCTCACTGCAGCACACCGCAACGGCTCCGGGACGGCAGCACATTTCTTGGGATGGCCGCAACGCCAGCGGCAATCTGCTGCCCGCGGGAATGTATTTCTACGAAGCGGTGTTTCAACAACAGAGGCAGAAAAAGTCCCTGATCATACTGCACTAAACATTGCCTCCCTCCAGTTGAGCCCCGGCGGTGGTTGAAGCCGGGGCTTTTGATTTCAGCGATCGAATGTCCCCTGTTTTTTATGCTCTCGCAGAGGCGGCGAGGACACAGAGAGCTATCGTTAATTATAAGATAGGGCATACTTGAAACAACCCTTCTCAAATCTGGGATATGACGATTTGTTATCAGCCACGGATGAACGCTGATGAAACACGGATGCTTCCTATCAGACATTGGGTGGAGCGTTGCGACGAGGCAATCTATTTTTGAAAAGGCATTCGTCTCGCGTTCGTATGCCTGAGTGCTCGCGATGAAAGGCTATAGTTTAATACCACGAAACTGTAAATGCATGCATTTGAGCCGATCGATTTGTTTACTTCGTGGTTTTAAAGGCAAAAACGATATGCTCTTTTCTTCACTGTACGAGCATATTGAATCTAAGCGCTTTTAGCCATCCGCTTCAATTCCTCCAACAACCGGTCCATCTCCGATTCGGTGTTGTAATGCACCGCGCCGATTCGCACCAGGCCGCCGCTGTCGGCGAGGCCGAGCTGGCGCACCGGCTCCATGGCGAAAAAATCGCCGTCCCACACGTAAATGTCCCGTTCCCCCAGCCGGCGGGCGACTTCGGCAGGGGAGAGGCCTTCTACCCGGATGCCGAAGGTGGGTGTCCGCTGGTGCAGGCGCGCCGCATCCTGAATGCCGTAAATGCGGACGTGCGGCAGCGATTTCAGTCCCAGCAGCAACCAGCGCGACAGCGTCTGCTCGTATTCGGCAATCATGCGCATGGAGCGCACGATACGCTCGCGCCGGCCGGCCCCGGCCTCAGCCGGCGCACCGGCCAGTTCGTGCACCGAGGCAAGGTAGTCCACTGCAGCGCGTACCCCGGCAATGCCTTCAAGATTCAATGTGCCGGTTTCGAATTTGTCCGGCAGGGTGTCTTCCTGTGGCCGTACTTTGTCCGGCTGCAATTGCTCGCCGATATCCGGATGCACATACAGAATGCCCACGTGCGGCCCGAAAAACTTGTACGCGCTGCAGGCCAGGAAATCGCAACCCAGCGCCTGCACGTCGATCAGCCCGTGCGGCGCGTAGTGCACCGCATCGATGAACGTGAGGATGTTTCGCTCTCTGGCCCGGGCGATGATATCCTGCACCGGATTGATGGTGCCCACGGCATTGCTGGCGTAGCCCACCGCAATGAGCCGGGTGCGGTGGCTGATCAGCTCGTCCAGTCGGTCGATTTGCAGGGTGCAATCGACATGCGAAAACGGCAACCAGCGCACGCGCATGCCGCATTTCTCCAGCGCCAGCCAGGGCGCGATGTTGGCGTCGTGGTCGAGGCGGCTGATGATGATTTCGTCGCCGGGCTGCAGGAACTCCGCCAGCGCGCGGCTGAGGTGAAATGTGAGGGTGGTCATGTTGTTGCCGATGACGATGGAATCGGGGCGGGCCGCGCCGAGAAAATCGGCCATGGCCCTGCGGGTTTCGTAGATGATCTCGTCAGTCCGGCGGCTGGTTTCGAACTGACCGTGCGTGTTCGAATTGGATGTGATGAGATAATCCACCATGGCGTCGATGACGCTGTGCGGCACCTGGGTGCCGGCCGGGCCGTCGAGATAGACGCGCGGCTGCCCGCTGGCGCCGGTTTGCCGCAGCGCCGGAAACTGCGCACGGATGGCCTGGATGTTGAATTCGAACATGATTCCTCCTATCGAATGTTATGGTAAAGAAAATGCTCTCGCAGGGGCGCAGAGATCGAAGAATTGGTGTTTTTCGTCGTTTTCCCACGGCACGCTTTGCGGCCCCGGAAAATGGATCGCCAATCTTCAATCATACTCAGTCTGTGACCGTGTATTTCACTATTGCGGCTGACTTGCCGGTATGGTCATCGCGAGCGTTCGCCAAATGGCGAACGCGTGGCGATCTACTGACAAACTTATTTTGGATTGTTTCGCTTTGCTCGCAATGAAAGTTGGAACAGTATGGCGCTGAGAGCAAAAGAGCCCTGCCGCCGTCGTCGCCACAAACGCAGTTAATTTGTACAGTTTGTCGCCCTCGCACCATCACGCTTGTTGCTATGGGATCTGCGCCACTGCGAGATGTTTGCCTTTAATGCCCATGAATTACGACTTCCAACGTTTTTGCCTCCCTGTCACAGCAAACAAATCCTACAAATCCTGCAAATCTTGTTTATCCTGTCGAAAAAGCCGTTTTTGACGGGATTGACCGGATCAGTAGGATATTTTGAAACGAAAACAGGTAATTTTTGAGTCCTATTTGAGAAGGGTGGATGAATGGCACATTACAACGCAAAGTCTTGCGTCTTTAGGGACAGTCATTCGTGAACCGTCTTCATTGCAAACGATTTTGGCGTATTCTGCGCGCTGGATGTAAAAAAACATCGCATTTCGTTGAAACTATACTCAATATAGATCATGTCGAAAAGTTTGCGAAAATCCGTGTCATCCGCTTTATCCGTGTTCGATTCCAGATAAAACTCTGTGCGCTCAACACCTCTGCGAGAGCATAAATAACGAAAACTCATTGGGCTTGCTTTTGAGATTGCGTCGTCGCTTCGCTCCTCGCAATGACGGCGTGGGCTTATTATCCACGTCCGGCAATATAGGCAAATTATTTTAATTGCGGTAGTATCCGTGTTTTATCTGTAAAAATTCGTGGCAAGTTTACAATTGTGC
>WFVT01000173.1 GCA_015491485.1 Candidatus Zhuqueibacterota bacterium | reverse complement strand
TACTTACACCAATCCCGGAACCTACACCGCCGTGCTGACCGTGACCGATGACAATTGTGCCACATCCACGGATCAGGTCATGATTACGGTCAACAGCAGTCAGCCCAATCCCCCGGCCGCGCCGTCGAACCTGACCGCCACCGCGGTGGGTACCTCACAGATCGATCTGAGCTGGCAGGACAACTCCAACAACGAGGATGGATTCAAGATTGAACGCAAAGACCCGGGCAGCACCACCTTCGTGGAAATCGCTCAGGTCGGCGCCAATGTCACCAATTACAGTGACACCGGGCTGAATCCGAATTCCACCTACACCTACCGCGTACGGGCGTTCAACGCCGACGGCAACTCGGGCTATTCCAACGAGGCCAGTGCCACCACGCAGGCACAGGCCAATCCGCCGGCTGCGCCGTCGAACCTGACTGCCACGGCAGTGAGCACCTCACAGATCGACCTGTCCTGGCAGGATAATTCCAACAACGAGGACGGATTCAAGATCGAGCGCAAAGACCCGGGGAGCACCACCTTTGTGGAAATCGCTCAGGTCGGCGCCAACGTCACCAACTACAGCGATACCGGGCTGAATCCGAATTCGACCTACACCTACCGCGTGCGCGCGTTCAACGCCGACGGCAACTCCGGGTACTCCAACGAGGCCTCGGCGACCACGCAAAGTCCGCCGAACCAGCCGCCGACGGCAACCATCACACAACCTGCTGACGGGTCAACCTTCACCGTCGGACAAACCGTGAATTACGCCGGGGAAGGGACTGATCCCGAAGACGGAGTGCTTCCGGCATCCGCATTCACATGGGAAGTCGATCTCCCCAACGGGAAAACGCGGGTGTTGGCGACAGGAGTCAAATCGGGTTCCGCTACGCCCACCGCACCGGGGACCTATATTCTGCGACTCATTGTCAAAGACAGCGGCGGCCTTACCGGTACCGACCAGGTAACCGCTTATGTCGTCACGGCGAAAGGAATGGCGCCGAATGCCGAGCCCGATATGGTCACCGGGAGTACTGTTCCCAGCGGATACACCCTCTTTGACGCTTTCCCCAATCCGTTCAACCCGGAAACCCGAATCCGTTTCTCAATCGCCAAAACGGAAAAAGTCACACTGAAAATCCTGAACGTGATGGGGAAGGAGGTCCGAACCCTTATCGGCGGCGTGACCATGGCTCCGGGAACCTATACCTACAAATGGGACGGGAAAAACAATCGCGGTGATACGGTGCCAAGCGGAATCTACTACGTCCAAATCGATGCCGGACCGCTGAAAACCATGAAAAAACTGAGTCTGCTGAAATAACTCAACGATCAGCTTTTGAAAAGCCCGGCATGACATCGTGCCGGGCTTTTTTATTTACGATCCACAATCGCGGACCTTTGGCTACGTGGATCATCCATGGCCAACTCATGATCCAGCGACTTTGGCCATATTTTAGTTGACATCGGCCTTTTTATGCCGTAAATAAGCAATTATGGGGTCCGATTGAAACCCGGCACTGTTACCGTGGCAAGCGTGACCCCGTTTTAAAATCTCAAATTTCATCCACTCAGGATCAATTAGCTGTCTTTCGCTACAATACCTTTTCGATAATTAAGCCGCCATTCTCATCTGATCCCATATCGTTCACTCCGGAGCCGGTTTTCTAAAAGCCTCTTCCACTTCTGACACCTCCTGCGATATCATGACGCATTAGCCAATTCAACGCAGTTTTGCCGTTCATCTTAAATTCACAGGAGGCGTTATGAATTTGCGTGAGATCATTATTCAATTAGTCCAAATCGCCATCTTTTTTGCCTTCCCGGCGATTTGGGGCTGGATTACTCAATATTTGCCCTGGTGGCCTTTGGACCCGGAATCGACCATGAACATTCTGATTTTTCTCGCCGTTACCCTGGTTTCCTGGTTGCTGGGCCTATTCGGTATTCGGAAATTTATCAACAATCTCCGTACACGAGGTCTGGCCGCCGACGTGACGGCGGTGTGATGGCATCGACTGGAATGACATCCGGCTGACATCGAAAGCCCTTTCTTGTCAGCCGGTCTTTTTTAAATAAGCGGCAACCTTGAGCCATTGCCGTATCAATGTCACTGTTTCTGCCAGCCGGTTTGCACCATGCTCTTGCCAGCGGCAGCCAAAGAAAACGTTCCTTCTCTTTCTTTCTTTGGGGGACTATTGCTTGCCCTGATCAGGCCGGGATGTTTGTGCCGGTCACCCAGCTGGTTGTGACGATTCCATGGTATTGTCCTTTCCGACAAAAGCCTTCTGAAGGCATTGGGAAGCACCGGCACAAAACGAGAATAGAGGAGATTTATTCGGACTGTGTTTTTTTATGAAAATAGGATAGCACGCCCATTTCTTTGAACACCAATTGGAGCGTTTCGTTTAGCGGCGCAATCTGCCATTCGATACGTTGCTGGTCACAATGTTTTAAAAATTTCAATAAAACACGAATCGCACGATGACTGATGGCATGAACACCGGATAGGTCAAGAATCATCTGCTGAAAGGAAGGGGGGAGCTGTGTTTCGAAAATACGGCTTAAAATCTTTGCCTGGTCCTGGAGGATCGTTCCCTTCAGGATGAGTTGAATGGAATGTGCTTCGGAGTTTGTTAGAGGCGTGCGGACGGCATCACGGCGTTGCTCGGTGCTATAACGTATTTCAACTTGAAAATCGTCATCCGAATACAGGGACCTGATTTCCATATACCACACCGCATTCTTTACAAACGGTATCTTTCTACTTTGCCCCCGGTTTCACCACGCCTGGCTTTCCAATTGAACGTCACTCGGAGAAGGTCCCCTGATTCCCCGATTTTGGCATTTGACCGGAATTAATTTAACATACGCTATCCCCAAAAGCAATCAATTAATAAGCATTGCTTGCATGCCGTTTTCTCCCTCCAAGATCGTTTAAACGAAAAACTCTTTTTGAAAACGTTGGAGATCGCCTTGCCTTCGCTGCATGATGAACCCTCGCGATGACGGATCAGGGCTCGTTTAATTTGAATTTAAGGAAGGGCGATGAAAGGCTGGGTTGGGAAAGAGGCTCGACATGACCGGAGAAATCCTCTTTTCAACCACGAAGTTTTCTAAGCACACGAAAAAAGCAGCAGGTCAAAAAACTTCCTGTGCTTCGGGGGCTTCGTGACAGCTTCAGCAACAAGGCCGTAATCATAAAATACAGATAGTCGAAACGGCTGATACAACCGGCTGTCTATTTTGGTGTTGTCTCCAATCAAATTCAGCAGCGGCGTCTTTCGGGAAAGAGAATTCATACACATCTTCTCCCACCTCATTCGTATATCATACATCCATTCTACCAGCTACGCACCGTACATTTGGGGGGATTCAGCGGATCAAATGCCTGGTTATTCAAACCGTAAGGCTGCGATCGGATCCATTTGGGCTGCCTTGCGGGCCGGATAGATGCCAAATATGATTCCCACCATTGCTGAGATACCGAAGGAAACGGCGACACTATACAGAGCAATCACGGTTTCCCACCCGGCAAAGATATTGATCGCTTTCGCCATGACCACCCCCAAAACGATACCGATGATGCCGCCGGTCGCACTGATCAAAACGGTTTCATTGAGAAACTGCCCCAAAATATCCTGCTCGGTCGCTCCCAACGCCCGGCGGATACCGATTTCTTTGGTTCTTTCGGTGACGCTGGCCAGCATAATATTCATAATACCGATTCCTCCGACCAGCAAGGAAATGGCCGCAATAGAGCCCATCACGATATTAAAAACACGTTGTGTGCGACGGCTCTGCGCCAAAAGCTCTGCGGGGATGACGATTTCATAATCTTGCACGTCACGATGGGTCCGTTTGAGCAAACGACGAATGATCCGGGCAGTGGGCTCCACCAGTTCCGCGCTTTTCACCTGTACGGCAATCTCATTGACAAACAGCGGCTTTTCTTCATCCCGAAACCGTTTTAATGCTGTGGTAATGGGGATGTAGATATCCCGGTTGATGTCTCGGATTTTAATGATCGAAGCTTTCCCTTCGCGCAATTTCTTGTTTTCCATCACGCCAACCACCCGAAACCATTCCTCTCCGATTCGGATGCGGTGTCCAATCGGACTCCGGTAGCCAAAAAGCTCCCGTTTCACTTTAGCGCCGATCACACAAATCCGTTTTGCTTCGCTTACATCCAGTGGAGTGATAAAACGCCCTTCTTCCACCCGGAAGCTGGTGACTTCAGGATACAGGTAATCGGTGCCGATGATCCGGGCGGCGGCTTCTTTATTGCCTTTCATGACAGGAGCGTCAATAAAACGAATCGGGGTGACCGCCCGAACGCTGGGGATATTTTCCCGAATCAACAGACCGTCTTTGTAGCTCAAACCGTCCGAATATTTGCTTTCCGCTTCTCTCGCTTTGTCGCCGGTCAGTTTAACCGCATTGATACGGATATTGTTAGTCCCCAGCAGACGGATTTGCTCCAGAGCCTCCCGTTTTGCGCCCTCACCGATGGACAGCATGGCGATCACGGCTGCGACGCCGAAAATCACGCCGAGCGTGGTCAAAAGCGAGCGCATTTTGTGCGCCATGATACTGCGGATACCGACTCGAAAGCTCTCGCTATACTCCATAAGTTATTGCCCGATGCATTTTGAAATGTTTTGAACCGATAGAGACTTTATTGTGTTTCCTGCTCCATAGTAGATTCGTAAAACATACCGACGATATCTGTTCCGTCTGTATCGCGAAAATCATGCAAGATTTTACCATCTTTCATGTGAATGAATCGAGAACTCCATTTTGCCTTCTCGAGATCATGAGTGACCATAATCAGAGTTTTGCCCTGTTCATGCAGCCGCTTGAGGAGTTCCATGATTTCATGGCCGGTTTTGGTGTCCAAATTACCGGTCGGCTCGTCGGCGAGGATCAGATCGGGATCGGTCACCAGTGCCCGGGCGATGGCGACTCGCTGATTCTCGCCGCCCGACAGCTCATTGGGTCGATGCTGACTCCGATGCCCCAGACCGACGGCTTCCAGCATCTGCAGCGCACGCTCCCGGCGTTCATGGCGATCCATCTCCATATACACCAACGGCACTTCAACATTTTCCACGACGTTTAGCTGCTGTATCAGGTTAAACGACTGGAACACGAATCCCACCTTACGGTTCCTCAGTCGGGATAACCGCCGATCATCCAATCCTTCAATGGGCGTTCCGTCCAGAATATAGCTTCCTGACGTCGGTCGATCCAGGCAGCCCATAATATGCATCAGGGTGGATTTCCCCGAGCCGGACGGACCAATGATCGATACGAACTCCCCTCGTTCAATGCCGAATGTCACGCCGCGCAATGCATGAACCTCGTTTTCACCCATGCGGTACACCCGATGCAGATCTATCGCTTCAATAAGCATCCGTTCTCTCCCTTATAGAGTATGCGGTCGTGCCAACAGCAGAACCTCCCCTTCGGACAGGCCCTCTTTAATCACAGCCACCCGGTCATTGCTTTCGGCGATCGTAATAGCGCGTGGTTCAACATTGCCTTTTGCGTCTTTCACATAAACAATGGTGCGATCCAGCTCATCGATGAAAATCGCCTCCAGAGGAACATAAATGGCTTCTTTGTATTCATTTACAATAATATCCACCGTCGCGGTCAATCCGGGCTTCAGGCGTTTATCCTGACCGATCACTTTGACGGTCACGTCGAACACCTTTGCACCGGTCGGTTTGCCGGTAATCCGGCTGATTTTACGTTTGGCCAGGTCGGCAATATTAGCGACCTCCCCATCAAACACGGCGTCGGGATAAGCATCCAGTTTGATTTTCACCGGCATCCCAACACGAACCCGGAACAGGTCCACTTCACTGATTTGTGTATCCACCATCATGGAAGACACGTCCGGCAGATACATCAGGTCCATGCCTTCAAAAGGGATCATTCCCACTTCAATTTTCCGGCCGTCTTCGGCATTACCCACCGGCGCATAGACAACCAGGCCCGCCCTCGGCGCCAGTACGACGCCCATACGCAATTTTCGCTCCTGCTGATTGAGCTGCCGTTCCGCTCGCTGCACATTGGCCCGGGCGGCATTCACAGCCGCTTCAAACGATCGCGTTTTGGAACGCAACTCGATATAATTCAATCTCGCCTGCTCTACTTCGCTGGAAACTGCAAAGCCTTCTTTTGCCAATTGCAGCAGGCTTTCGTACTTCTTCCGGGCCGCCTGTTCTTTCGCCCGCTGAGCTTCCAGATCACTCATTGCACGCACCAACTGCGACTCAGCAATACGCAGATTGGATTCCGCCTCTCCCTTGGAGATGACATATTTTTCCGATTCAAAAATGACCAGAGTATCGCCTTCTTCCACCCACGCGCCTTCTGGTTTCAACCACAGAATCTGTTTATCCGTCGGGGCACTGATGGTCACCTGATCCTGTGCCCGCAGTTCCCCGCTTTCGGTAATCTTAATCACCACGTCTCCGCGTTTGGCCACGGCGGTGGGAATGGTCGAATCCTGTTGATCGGAGAAGATAAATTGACTTCCCGCCAGCAATATGATCGCCGCAATACCACCTATGATCAGGCTGTTCTTACGGCTTTTGGGCGTTGCAAAAAATACGCTGAACATACTCATGATATTTACCCTTCTTGATGGTTTTGCATCAAGGATTGATACGGCATTCTATATTTAATTAAAAAACAATCGGTTGCGCTATCAAAGTCTCCAGCAAGGCCAGCTGCAGATGATAATCGATCAGCTTTTTTAGATACTGTGTTTGCGCTTTCAGCAGGGCTTCCTGAGCATCGGTTACATCCAAATTTGAAGCCCGTCCTAAATTGAACATCATGGTCGCAAATTCTACTTTCTCCTGCGCGGCTTCGATGGAAATTTTCAAAGCTTCAATCTCTTCGATATTACTGTAGGTGGCGCGTACCACCTCGCGGATGCTCAACTTAAGCTGCCGCTGATAATCCCGCAGACGGAGTTCTTCTTGCCGCAGTGCAAGTCTCGCTTTTTCCGCTTCAGCCGCTGCCTGACGGTTTAAAAATGGATACGAAAGACTCAGTCCAACTTGAAAATCATTGCTTTCGATGGTCTTTAACTGATCACGGTCGGAGTCAAACTGGCCGTTATATTGCATCACTAAATTCAATTGCGGTAAAAGCATGTTTTTCGCGACTTTGTGCCTTAGCTGCAGGTTCTCAATGGATTTCTTGAGTGATTTGATCAAAGGATTATTTTCCAGAGCATGGCGTATCAGAAATTCCTCATCCAGCGGTTCGGGGGAATAGCCCAATTGAACATCTTCAAGAGAAATTTCCATTTCAATAGGCAAACCGAGCACGTCCTTCAGGTTATCCAGCGCGCGTTCATATTCTGTCTGTGCGGCGATATACGCCGCCCGGTCCTCGGCGAACCGAATTTGAGCGCTCAGCACATCCCGTCGGGTGGCCAGATTTACGCGCACTTTCGATTCCGACAAACGCACCAGGGTCGAGTCTCTTACCAATGCCGCTTCTGTTACTTTTATCAATTCTCTTTGAAGAATCACATTGTAATACGCTTGCTTAACATCAAACACCGTGCGCAGCTTCATGTCATAAAATTCGTTTTCGCGGATTTCCATCTGCTGCCGTGCCAGGGTAATGGGGCTCTTTGCGATAGTAAACCAGGCGTCCCGCAACAGAGGCTGCTCCAGAGTGATGGAATAGCCTCTGTTTTCGGTTCGCGTTGGCGGTGCACCGAACCGGTCCGGGGAATTAATATCGCGGCGCAAATCCGCTGCAAACGTGAGGGTGGCGCCGGTAATAAAATCCTGCTGCACCTTGGCCACAATCGCATTCTTGTCATATGTCAGCCGGGTCGGATCTTCAGGATTCTTCGCCTCAAAGGGCCGGTTTTCTTCCGCTTTTTGCATGACACCGTCCACAGCAAACTGCGGGAAAAAGCGCGCATAACTACCGGAAAGATCCGCCACCGTCATACGCAACCCGTATTCTTCCATCATCAGTTGCAAATTTTTACGCATAGCGATGCGAATACAGTCTTCCAGCTTTAACGGTCGCTGCACGACTTGTTCGATTTCCTCCTCGGTATAGGGCTCCATTTGCAGAACACGCGTTTCCGGTGAAGAATTAGCCGCTGCCGAAGAGGAACTCTGCGCCCGGCCTTTAATGCCAGGCGCAGTCAAAACGAGTAACAGTAAAACCAAAACCGTTCGCCCCGTGGTAATCAGTTGTGCCGTCATTTGCTTCCCCAAGTCAAACTTAATGAGCCGTTCATCGCCTCTCAACATCGCCGGGTTCATTTGACCTTCGATTTGAATTTGGTCTGATTGTTGACCTGAAATACGATCCCCATCACCTGGAGTGCCTGGCGATTTTCATCCACTTTTTGTACTTTGCCAACGAAGCTCAATTGATTCGCTTTTTTTCTTTTCTTCGGATTTGCCGATTCATCGGCGATTTCGTCCGCCAGAAAGGTGCCGTCCTTTAAAAACGTTCCCTCGATTTCCACCAGAAGCCCGGGACGCAGCATGGCGAAAGTGGCTTTTGTCTTTTCATCGCTGCTTTCGTATTCCGTCTCATTCGTGGTGCGAACCTTTAAACCGAGAATATACAGCGCTTTGCGGCCGCGATCGACGCGTGAAATTTTGCCTGAGACTTCCCAGTCGTCGTCCTGAAAGTCCCCTGTGAGTAGTTTGACCTCATTTGCCAGCACCGTCCCATCCTTTTGGGGGATTCCATCAACTTTCACCCACTGTCCTACTTTTACCGACGAAAAACTCAAACTATTGTGCCCCTGCGCCCAAACATCAGCGGGGACCGTACTCCCCAAAAGCAAGGCGAACCCCACCATCAGCCAACCTGGCGGACTAATAAGACGGAAATGGACATTCATGAGACAACTCCTTTCTTGAATGAGGTTTTAACACGAAAAACAGATTTTCTCTTTGCTGTAAATTTTTAAAGGACAACCTTCCCCCTGTAAACAAAATGCATCTTGCCCGCATTCGGATTTTCACAGGAATGCCAACGAAACGGTCTTCACGATAGCTGCATCATAACGCATTTGGTTTTGTTTCTGTTTTTCAAAGGCTTATGCTTTTATCAAATCAGGCATAATAAATATACCATCATTGCTGAAAAAGGGTGTCACAGCCATGTCGTGCCTGTGTAAAATCTACGTCAAATGCGGGACGGTCGGGAAGAGGATAAATAGATCGGATTTGCGAAGGAAGGCCTACCGTTGGAGAGGAATCAAAAAAGCCATCCGGAATATTTCGGATATTCCGGACGGCTTCAGGGACTCGCGATATGCGATTGCAGGCTGAAAGTTGTTATTTCACCCCGAACTCATCAATAAAACGTGATCCGACTGACAAGGCTACCCCGGTCCACCGGACTCATTAAACCGAACCACACCCGCCAGAAAAAAGCCCCAAAGGAGGCAGACCGAATCACCTTTTCCTGACCCTGGGCGACAATGATAAAACGGCCATCCGGCATCCACCGGAAAATGCTTGTTTCTCCTTTCGTATAATCCCGTGCAAAAAAGCGGATAAACTCTTGCATCGCATTCCGAATCCGGGTCGTATCAATTTCATAATTCCGGATGGCTTTTTGAAACATCCGGTTTATCACGATGTGCAATCGTTCTTTTTTCATATCCCGAATAAATTCCAAATTCAACTGTTTGGGCACTTTTTCATGAATGACCTGCTCATAAATATCCCCAAAAGGATCGGGTTTGAAATCAGCCATATAATGGACAATTGAATACATTGGGATTTTATCGCCATCCGGTGTTTCTCTCTCCACAAATACGGCACCGGTAGCCGTCAATTCATACGTGGTGTCATCCATTGAAAACGTCGCTTTGACAGGG
Source organism: Candidatus Zhuqueibacterota bacterium (assembly GCA_015491485.1). Lineage (GTDB taxonomy): Bacteria > Zhuqueibacterota > Zhuqueibacteria > Zhuqueibacterales > Geothermadaptataceae > Hydrothermovivens. The sequence goes on along the minus strand of WFVT01000173.1, from coordinate 5,703 downwards.
AATTCTTTTTGGCTGACCAATTCAATAAAAGTTGCTTCCTCTTTTTGTTGCGCCGTAGCATCCGATAAAGGACCCAATCCCCATATCATAGCTGCAGCAAGGGTCAGCAAAGAGACATAGCGCATTGATTTGTCCTCCTTAAAAAAGGTAGCAGAAATGAATTTTAGTTCAATATTTACGTGGTAGGTTGCAGGCTTAAGCCACCCCCAAATGAGCCTATTGATAATGGAATCCGCGCTTCTGTATCACCGAATTTTCTATATTGTAAATTAGAAAAATTCACTCGTTTTGCTGAAAATTTGATACGGAATCACGCACTTTTCGCTCGTTTGTATTCCAGAGAATCAACTCCGTTGACAATTAATAAATCACCTGTAGTCTCCTGACATACTGCTGCTGATCGACCGACAGCTTCAAGAAGTACGTTCCAGCAGGAACTTTTATGTTATCGGTATCGCGTCCGTTCCAAACCATTTCATGCCAACCGGAAGCGGTGGGGATAAAATTCTGTTCCCATACCGCCTGTCCAAGGATATTCAATATCTTCAACCCAATGGGCTTTTGTAGCGGCTTCTGCAGATAAAATCGGAATGCCAGTTTCGTATTTGTGTGGGGATTAAATGGATTGGGATAGACAGAGGTCAACTGATACGTTTCGACTGGCAAAACATCCACCTCCAAAACCGGCGAATATTCATACGTACCATTCCAATCCACCTGCCGCAACCGGTATGCATAGTGCCCCGGTGGAACTGTTTCGTCAAGAAATTGATAATTTTGCTGCCGCGTCGTTGTTCCCTGTCCCGGGATGAAACCGATGTCTTGCCAATCGATGACATGCGTCTTTCGTTCGATATAAAACCCCAGATTGTTGGATTCGCTGGCCGTGCTCCATTTCAGCAGAACATCCTGCCCCAAAAGCTCATATTCAAATGATATTAATTCTACCGGGACAAGAACGTCGCCAATTAAATAGGTCAGAAAAAAATCGATCGTCCAGTTCAAGATATCCGCCGTATAAGGTGTGAGATCATGTTCTCCCCCTTGAATAGGATGGAAAACAAACGGGACTCCAACCGCCTGGGCTCGATTTCTCAATTCCAGGGCTTGTTCATAGGGTACTCGGGTATCATTTGTGCCATGGACGATCATCACCGATGCTTCCCCATTTTCCATGATGGTATCATCAATGAGGCCCCCGGAAATTTCAGCGCAGGCCCTGACGTCGGATGAATATCCCGGCGAGCCGCTGTTGCCCTCAGCCTCTTCGTAAGCTGCATGCAGCACGGCAAAGGCGCCGGCTGAAGTTCCAAACAAACCGATACGCAATGTATCAATACGGTAAGTCTGCGCATTGGCGCGGAGCCACCGGACTGCGGCTTTGGTGTCTTCGTAAGCCATGGTCGTGGCCTCGGTCAGCTTTAACGTATCATTTACATCGATGTAACTGGTATGCAGCCGGTAATTGATCGATACAGCCACATAACCACGCTGGGCCAGAAACGTGCCAACGGGACCCAGCCGGGCTTTATCTCCGCCAATAAAGCCGCCGCCGTGTACCAGCACCACGGCCGCACGTTCGGGGGCTGTATCGCCCGCCGGTTCGTAAAGATCCAATTTCAATATTTCCACTTCCCCGGTCACGGTATTTTTCGCCTGTCCATAAACCAGATCTTTTTTGACCGTCACGTTGGGAAAAATGGCATCTCTATATCGCTGTTCCTGAGCCTGCGCCGCTGTAGCCAACAGGAAACCTACCAGCGCCACACGCCCCGCCCGGTTCATGATCCGGCATCCCCAAACCGGCAGAGCGTTTCTTTTCGCCACCGGCCCGACCGCTGATACGAATCTCATTGCCAATTTCCTCCCATTCCAGGGTTTGTATAAGGAGGGACTCCTGAATCGAAATGCTGCATAGCACGATGCCGGTGCGTACTTCCTGAGAAAAATCCGATGTTACCAGGAAATAGAGTCGCTTTAGACTGGATTATCGGGAGATGATAAACTTTCGACTGAGCACTTGTTGTTTTGATCGTAGCTGATAAATATAGATGCCCGGAGGCAATTGACGCACATCGATATTGTATCGAAACCGTCCGGCCTGCTGCCAGCCTTTGACCAGAGTGGCAATTTCTTGGCCCAACACATTGTATAGTTTCAGCGTTATTTCGGCAGGTTGATCCAATTCATACTGTATTTGGGTGTAGGGAGCATCCCGATGCAAACGAATGGGATTCGGATAGTTCTGATACAGGCGGAGGCTCACCGGAACCGGCGAAGCCGGTTCTTGAATCGCCGTCGGATTTTCTTGAATCATATATCGGTATAGGAAATCCGCCGTTTTCTTCACAATATCGTTCGTGTATGGCGTCAAATCGTGGGTTGCCATATAGCTGTGCAATTCATACGGCAGCCCGATGGCCTTTGCCCGCTGGGACAGCTCTACGGCCTGTTGATAAGGAACAATTGGATCAATATATCCATGAAACGCAATGAAAGGAGCTTCACCGCCCCCCATGATATTGTCGTCCACCAGGGCACCGGCAACACTAATCGCCACCGCCACCTCGGAACTGTAGCCGGGATTGCCGCTGTTCCCTTCATCTTCTTCATAAGCGGCATGCAGTGCCGTAATGGCACCGGCGGATACTCCCCCAACCGCAATCTTGCTCTCATCAATCCGGTAATCCTGAGCCTTTTTTCTCAGCCAGCGAATGGCGGCTTTGGCATCTTGATAGGCCTGGGTAACCGCCTGGATAACCCGCGCCGTATCATTGAAAGTGACTTTATCTTTGACCAGGCGGTAGTTGATGGAAACCGTGACGTAGCCTCTCTTGGCAAATCGTTTTGCCAGCTCCACAATCGTCTGGCTTTCTTTGCTCCCTTTGGTAAAGCCGCCCCCATGGATCAGAACCATGGCCGCCCGGCTGGATTCGGTGTCCCCTTTCGGTTCATATAAATCCAATCTCAGCTTTTCGTTTTTGCCGGTGACAACATTGGTCGCCTGACCGTATTGCAAATCTCGAGATACCTGCACCGAGCTAAAAATTTCTTGCTTATAGCGATCCCCTTGCTGCACGGAAGGGGTGAATGAATTGGCATGGCTTTCGGGCATCCAGCCCGTCACGCCAAACAGAAACCCGAAGAGTACGATTCGTGTTTTCATTTGTCGTCCCTAACTTGATTATTCCCCATTAAATGTTGTTTCAAAAAACGAAGAATTTGACGATTGATTTCTTTTTTGGATGGATGAATGTTCCCAAACCAGCTTCGCTTTTTCAAACCGTGTCCGGCATTTTTCACCCGAATAAACTCCACCGGAGCGCCCACCTTTCGATAGGCTTGAAACATCCGTTCCGAATGCTTGATAGACACAACCCGGTCCTTCTCCCCGTGGATGAGCAATAACGGAGGATCATCCGCGCTGACATGCGTTATCGGGCTGGCTTCCCGATAGACGTCGGGATTTTCATCAGGAGCGGCGCCAAGAAAGGCTTGAACCAATTCACCGGCATTTTGTACCGAATAGTCGTATGGTCCATACTTTGCCACCACCGCTTGAACCCGGCTTGTGACGCCGGGCCATGCTTCCCCGGTTTCATAGCGCGGATCGTGATTGGTGGCGGCAAACACAGCCAGGTGAGCACCTGCAGAATTGCCCATCAGCCCAATTCGCTCTGGATCGAGGCCCCATCGGTCGGCATGGTGGCGGAAGTAACGAATGGCCGTCTTAACATCTTTGCAAGCGGCAGGAAACGGTGCCTGGGTGCTTTTGGTATAGTCAATCGATGCTGCGAGAAAGCCCGATTTCGCCAACCACATGCCGGTTTTTTTGCCACGCTTTCGACTGCCTTTATTCCAGCCGCCGCCATGAATAAAAATCACCAGCGGCCGTTTCAAAGAGTGCCGGCTTTGCGGAATATACAAATCTAAAAATAAATGCTTTTTTTCAGAATAGCGAATGTTTTTAACAATTTTTACCGAACGGCGTTTCCGCTGCTTTTTAACGTTTTGATCATGTCCACCGGCATCACAGGCCTGAACGCTCAATATGAAACTCAGAAAAACAGCAAGCTGTGCGAATATACGAAAAGTCATTTTCATTTTTAATGATTATCTTCAAAAAATTCGGCGGGTTTTATGCTGTGTGCGTTTCAATGTAACGTTTAAGCTTTCAATCAGTTCTGAGGCCACCACAAGGATCTGGCGCGGTTCAAAACCAGCACGCCGCAGGTCTTTGTAAAACGACCGTGCGATAATTTTGGCTACTTTTTCCGGATTCTGAACCGCTGCCAGAATGTGCGATTCCAGGCTGGAACGGGAGTCGATTTGCGGTTCATTCTGGCACATCGCAAACGTGGCATAGCGTGATGTCAGCAACTGTCGCGTCTGGCAAAATTCGATCGCATGCCCCAGAAGCGCGGCAAACTGTGTAAGAATTTCATACTGCACCATCATCTCCTCACGCACCGTTTGCAAAAACTCGGCATACACCATGCCCGCCACCCGACTTTGAATCCGGATAGGCGCTGTTAAATGCCGCACAGATGGTGTATTCTTCGGCCATTCTGGTGGTATGGCATCGGCTTGGTGTCCCTGCCTCGCAAACAGGGCACTCAGCAAGGCACGGATTTTTCGCTGCTTTGCCGGTTCCGGCACCGAGGCGCTCGCAAACACCTGTACCTGACTCTCATCGTTTTGCCAGTAAATGGCGATAAATGTCGCATCAACAAGGCCCGCCGCCGTTTTGGAAGCCAATTCCAACAAGTCCGGGATACGCTCGAATTTTTGAAAAAGCCGGTTGCACGCCTCAAGGATTCTGCCAGTCGAAAGCTTTTCTTCCGTGCTTTTGCAAGCGATTGGTGCCGCCAATGCCATGATCCTATCTCCTGTCCTACGGTGTCGCCAGCACGAGACATAAAAACGGCTGGCAGATTCACGGATTTAGCAATCTCTATGCCAGCCCTTTAGCGCCTTTTCAAGATTTAAAATTGAAAATAGACAAATTTTTTCGATGTCGGCACGGATCCGAATAACACCAGATAAAACAAAAGGGTAAAGGCGATACTTTGCACCGGAACCGGCAAACGGTTCCATAATTTCATGTAATCGATCCTGACAGCGACAAATTGAAATACAAAAAAGACAATTACAAAAACGGCGGCCAATTGCACAGGCACCTTCATCACCGACTCCCAATCGGCATAAGTAATGCCTTTTATATAATCGATGGCGGTATAGACATCCGGGCAGAAGAACAGGGTGGTTAATGGAATCAAATAAGCGAGCATCACCAGCCAGCCGAGCATTGCAACCGGTTTGGAGGGCGCGCGCTTTTTGCCGCGGAACAGCGTCAGTCGGAGCATGAAATACACCACCAGCGCCAGTCCCATACCAACGCCCCAGAGCACGAACTTCCACGAAGCGCCGTGCCACAGGCCGACCAGCGCCATGGCAAACAGCAGATTGAATATGGTTTTAGCGCGGGCGCGGTGGCGCGTGCCGCCTAACGAAATGAAGACGTAATCGCGGATCCAATTGGTCAGGGTCATGTGCCAGCGCTGCCAGTATTCGGATGGATTTTTCGCCGCGAACGGAAACCAGAAATTACGACTCAGCTCGATGCCCAGCATGCGCGCGCTACCGCGGGCGATATCGGTATAGGCACCGAAATCGAGGTACAGGGCAATGGCCGCCAGGAAC
>WFVT01000172.1 GCA_015491485.1 Candidatus Zhuqueibacterota bacterium | reverse complement strand
GCCGAGTTCTCGGTGGAATTCGTGCCCGGTCCTATCGCCCCCGACGGCTCCATCGATCCGGACAATCCCCGGTACAAACTGTACATTATCAGCAAAGCCGATGTGGAAGCCGCGACGGATGACGATCCGGCGACGCAGCCCAGCGACGATTACCTGAACTGGCCGAAAGATCTGGGAGCGCCCGTGGATGAAAACGGCAATCCGTTGCTCATCGGTAACGGGGCGCTTTGGACGGTGTTCAACGATGCCGACCCGGCGGCCCACGGCAACCTGTTCAATACGCCGCCCATCGGCGTGGAAGTGCAAATGTATCTCTGGGGCTTCAACCGCCTCGACGCCTTTGGCGATATGCTGTTCCTGAAATTTACGATTATTAATAAAGGAAAGAACGATCTCGACAGCGCGTTTGTGTCCCTGTGGAATGATTTTGACCTCGGTTATGCCGCCGACGATTTCGTCGGTGTGGATACCACTCTGAGCCTCGGATATGGCTGGAACGACGGCGCCGATCGCGTGTATGGGTCGCGCGCGCCGGCCATCGGTCTGGATTTCTTCCAGGGGCCGATCGTGCCGTCCCCCGGCGATACCGCCTTTGTTTCCGGCCGCCGGATTCCCAATTATAAAAACCTGCCCATGACCTCGTTCGCCAAATACATCAACGGAGGTGGGCTGGCCTGGGGCGATCCGGAAAGCGCCGAGGAAGCCTACAATTACATGAACGGACTCAACCGCGCCGGCGAACCGTATGTGGACCCGAATACAGGCAAAACGCTGAAATTTGCCCATCCCGGCGACCCGGTGACCGGAGAGGGCTGGATCGATCCGCAGAGCCATCCCTCCGGAGACCGCCGCTTCATGATGACCACCGGTCCGTTTGTTCTGGCGAAATCCGATACTCAGGAAGTGGTTGCCGGCTTCATGATTGCCCAGGGTGGCAACAACCTGCAAAGCATTTCGCTGTTGCGGCAAATTGATAAAGCCGCGCAAACCGCTTATGACCGCAATTTCGAATTGCCTCCGCCGCCGCCCGCGCCGAAAGTGACGGTGAGCGAACTGGACGGCGAAATCGTGTTGACCTGGGACAATGCGGCTGAATCGTACGACGTGGCCGACCTGGTGGGCCGTCAGACATTTCAGGGATATAATGTATATCAAATCGGTGGTCCTCAGCTCACCGGCGATGTGCCGATCGTCCGCCTGGCAACCTTCGATATCGTCGATGGCCAGTTCGATGATGTGCGTGACGTGGTTTTCGACCCGGTTCTGGGCGAAATCGAAAAAGTCGTGCAGCCGTTGAGCGACAGCGGCATCCGCCGGTTCTATCGCACCACGGAAGATCAAATCAACAAAAAACCGCTGATCAACGGCCGGAAGTACTGGTTTGCGGTCACCGCCTTCGGATACAATCCCGATGGGTTTACTCCGAGCGGTGTGCCGAAAATCTTGGAGAGCGCGATTAAAGTGATCGAGGTCGTACCGCAATCGGCGCCGCTCACCAAGCAATTCCAGGCCAGCACCGGAACGGTGATTGCCGAAATGTCGCCGGATACTACCTTCAACGTGACGCATGAAGGCCCCGGCGATGGCGGCGTGATTGTGGAAGTGGTGGACCCGACCCAGATCACCGGACTCGACTACACCGTGGTCTTCGATTCCACCGATCAGGGCATCGTCTGGCATCTGGATCGTTCCGACGGTAAACGGGTTCTGGCCAATCAGACCAACCAGAATGGTGACCTGGATTACCTGCCGGTGGATGGTCTGCTGGTGCGCGTGACCGGTCCGCCGCTGGCCTTCGGTTCGGGGGATGGCGATGGAATCGTTGAAGTGGCTTTCAACGGTCAACCGCTGACGCCGGATCAGTACGACGCCGCCGGTGCACCGTATAAGGGCAACAAGGTCTGGCACAGTCTGAACCACAAAAATGATATTGACCGCTATTACGTCAGTGCCGGTGGTGGCGGTGGCGCCATTTCGCGGCTGATGCGGTATATTCAGTTCGCCGTGCCGCGCGACTTCGAGCTGCGCTTCACCGATACCGGCGGTTACGGCGTGTATGCCTTTGAAGATGATAAGATCGCCAAAGTGCCCTTTGAACTCTGGGACATTGGTGTGGGCACTCCGGATGATCCCTCCGATGATTTTCGCATGATCCCGTTCCTGCTGTCGTGGGATTCGACCAAAGCAGAATGGGGTTGGGCTAACGGTACGGACCCGGCTTTCGGTTTCCCGGCTTCAGATTGGGTGTACTGGATGGATCCGTACGAAACCACCTCGCCGACCAAATCGTACGACGATTTTGCTGCGGCAGCCGAAGCAGCCGGCGGCCCGGGAGCCACGTATCCATACGATGCCAACCAGCCGCATTGGGGTTACTTCATCAATCGCCACGGCGGGTTCGTCTATCCGATCGGTCGGTCGATCTACTGCGATTTCGATGGCAATGGGACGCCGCCGCCGTCGGGAACCGTGATTCGTTTCAATACAACTAAGCCCAACTCACCGAAAGATCGGTACACATTCAGCACCAAAGGATTCGAGCCCAAGACCCTTTCCACGGCGGACGCTGCCAAACGCGCCGCGGAGCTGGTCAATGTGTTCCCGAATCCGTATTACGGCCGGAATAAAGAGGAAACCGATCCGGTCAACCGGTTTGTCACCTTCACGCATCTTCCTGAAACCGCCAAGATTCGCATCTTCACCCTGGCCGGAAAGCTGGTGAAGGTGATTGATCATCAGGGCGGTCAGTTCGAACAGTGGGACTTGCGCAATGATGCAGGCATCCCGGTTGCCAGCGGCATTTACATCGTTCATATCGAGATGGGAGCGCTGGGACAGAAGGTGCTGAAAGTGGCTGTCTTTATGCCGGAAGAACGGTTGGATGCCATTTAATGTCGCGGACAGCAGGGCGGCGGCATCCTCCGGAGCAGGAGGGTGCCACCGGAACCTGCCATGTAACGAGTTCCGTCAGTGTGATTTGATGATGGGATCAATGATCATTTAAGGAGGGCAACCCATGTCAAAGTTTAAATATATAATCAGCTTCGTGCTGTTTGCCTCGGTTTTTGTGGCGGCTGTCCACGTGGAGGCAGGTAATCCCAAGCGCCGCGGTACATCCGGCGCCCAGGAGCTGCTGATTCCGGTGGGCTCCCGGGGGACGGCCATGGGCGGCGCCGTGGTATCCAGCACCAGCGGTATCGATGCGATTTTCTGGAATCCTGCCGGTCTCGCCGGGATCGATGCCGGCGCGCAGCTTATGGCGTCGAATCTGAAATACATCGCCGATATCAACGTCAATTACGCTGCCGTCGCCGGTAACTTCCGCGGTGTGGGCTGGTTTGGATTCAGTATCAAAACCCTGGATTTTGGAGAAATCCCGGTGACCACCGAGGATAATCCCGACGGCACCGGCGCCACCTTTTCGCCGACGTTTCTGACCCTGGGCGTCACGTATTCGCGCGCCATGACCGACCGGATTCTGTTTGGAGCCACGGTCAAAGTGATTTCCGAGGAAATCACGCGTGAACGCGCCACCGGCGTCGCATTTGATTTCGGCCTGCAGTACAGCACCGGTCCCGGTGGCATTCGTCTGGGAGTGGCGCTCAAAAACCTCGGCGGCAATATGCGATTCGACGGCCCCGATCTTGAAGAGAAGGTCAATATTCCGGGGCAGCGGGTCGGTAGCCAGGTCCGCAACCTGCGCGTGCCGCTGAACCCGTTCGAATTGCCCACCACCCTGGAACTGGGAATTTCCTACGAGTGGAAGGTCAACGAGACCAATAGCCTTACATTCAGTGGAACGTTCTTGAATGACAATTTCGGCCTCGATTTGTACTCGGGCGGTGTGGAGTACAATCTGAACAACATGGTCTTTCTGCGTGGTGGATTTGCGGCGGCATACGATGTTGAGAATGCCACTTTCCAGACCCAGAGTGAAGAATTCCTGTTTGGACCTTCCTTTGGTGCCGGAGTCCAGTACGAGATCGCTTCCGGAATCAAACTCGGCATTGATTATGCTTATCGGACCACGCAATTTTTCAACAACAATCAGTGGCTCACACTGACCGTAACGTTCTAAGCCAGGAGGCTGAATCTAAAAAGGGCTGAACTCTCGGGTTCAGCCCTTTTTCATTGTAAGCCAATCCGGTGGGAGGTCGATCACCGGAAACGGTTGTGGAGCGCAGGAAAGCCCAAAACGGGCGTGCTTTACGCCGGGCTGTAGAGATGCACCAAATGGCGACCGCGGTGGAAACATGCATCTTAAATGAACGATGGCCTATGGGAGAAATGGAGAAGGCCGGGTACCCATAAAATCCCGTTTTCTTTTTCAAAAGAATTTAGTAACATTGAAAAAAAGTCAAAAACGGAACTTGGTATGGAGAGGTTCCCATGTTGAAAGAAATCCGTGGCTATAGCGGAAAAATCATCTTGACGCTCTTGCTTTTAGGAACAGGGTTAACCGCCGGATGGTCGCAAACCACCCAGCCATCCAGGCTGCACCTGAGCCTTGATTATGGGGTTTTTAATTTCGGCACGGAAAAAAACTATCTGGAAATCTATTACGCTCTTGATCCGGGAGATCTCCTACCGCAAAAAGATGCAAATGGCCGGATGACGGCGCAAGCGGTGATGCAATTGACCATTCTCAAGAATAACGACCTGTTTGCTACCAAAGCCTGGCGCCTGCAAAGCACGCGAAAGGATACCGTGCAGAAACTGGAAAAAATGGTGGATCAATTGCGGTACGAAGTGGAGCCGGGCCATTATAAAATTCGTCTCCTGGCACGGGATGCGAGCAACCCCGACAATGCCGACAGCGCAGAGGTGGAGGTTGAAGTGGCATCTACCGGTACCGATGCCTTTGGGCTCAGCAGCATTCAATTGGCCAGTCAAATAACGCGGGCGCCGGCGGACAAACGGGATATTTTTTGCAAGAGCACCCTGCGCATCATCCCCAATCCAGATCGTTTTTTTGGCCAGGATCGGCCGCTGTTGTATTATTATGTGGAATCCTATCGATTGGATCGGGCTTTAACCGGGACGTCTTATAAAACCCGCTGCGAAATTGTGGATGGCAGCGGGCGCGTCCTGGAAAACCCGCGGCCCCGGATTCGGAAAAAGAAAGTTGTGCCGGCCGGTGTGGATGTCGGTAATATCAATGTTTCTGTCTTGCCTTCCGGGACATACTTCTTGAAATTCAGTGTGCTGGATGAAAATGATCGTGAGATCGGAACCACATCCAAGAAATTTTACGTGTACAATCCCAAAATTGACCAGGTGGTGATTGCGAAGCAAAAACATGCCGACCCGCTGTATCAGTATTTCCAAACTCTGGATGCGCCGCTGCTCGATCGGGAATATGAACTGATTACATACATTGTCCGTCAGCAAGATCGCCAAATCTGGGAAAGTTTGACCAGTGTGGAAGCCAAACGGGAATTTCTGGCGGCATTCTGGCGGGCTCGCGATCCGGATCCCAAGACCCCCGAAAATGAAATGCGTGAAGAATATTTCAAACGTTTGGAGGAAGCCAACCGCCGGTTCCGGAGTTACAATCGGGACGGCTGGCGTACCGACCGCGGCCGCATTTACATTCTTTATGGCCCTCCTGATTATATCGATCGCTACCCGAGTACCGAAGACACCAAACCTTATGAGATCTGGACTTACAACTATGTGCCCGGGCAGGGAAAAGCAGAGTTTATTTTTGCCGATATGAACGACTTGCGCGAATTTCAGCTTATTCATGCCACGCCAGTGGGAGAAATCAAAAATGAAGACTGGAAGCGGTATATCAGCGTGATCCGGTAAAGCGCCGGCTAACAAAGTTTGAAGCGGAAGGATGCATCGTATTCGCCCCTGCATACGGATGGTGACGGTTAGACGACCCCCGGAATTCGAACTCAATCCAATGCCGGACGTAATCCGAAAACCTTGGTGGACGATGGTTCTGTGAGAGCGGCATTTGTCGGGAGCTCAAAATGCCCCGGCCGGCTTCCGGATCGCAGTGGCTGGAAACGCCGCTGATGATATCGGATGCTTTTTGCAAATCAAACAAGCCGCTTTACTTTTGCTCGAATTCGGCAGGATGCCGATGCGTGCATGCAGGATGTACGGAACCTTTGTGATGGCTGCGGGGGTGATCATGAAAATTAGAGTTCTTTTTCGCCTCGAACCCGTGTTTTTTGCGTTGGTTTTAGGACGCCTCAGTCCCGCCCTTCCCCAGCACATCATCGACTTCTCTCAACAGCCTGCCGATGTCACCATCATGGGCCGTCTGGATGAACAGGCCCTTGGAAGCAGCCTTTTCATCGGTGACCTTAACGGGGACGGCATGAACGACCTCGTCGTTGGTGCTCCGGGCGCCGACGGCACGAATAATCCGGGCCCCGGTGAGGTCTTCGTGTTTTGGGGGCGCAGTCATTGGCCTTCGCAGATTGATCTGCGTGCAGATCGTGCCGATGTGACCATCACGGGGCGGCACGCGGACGATCGTTTCGGACAGGCGCTGCTGATGACCGATGTCAATGGCGACGGCCGGGATGATCTGATTATCGGTGCGCCGGGCACCAACGTCGGTGCCCGCACCAAAACCGGGGCCGTGTATGTGCTGTTCGGACAAACGGAATGGCCCGGGCGCCTGTACATGGATTCCACCAGAGCAGATCTACTTTTCCTGGGGCAGGAGCCGGAAGAACAACTGGGCAATGCCCTGGCTGCCGGTGATCTCAACGCCGATGGCCGCACCGATCTCATCCTCGCTGCCTGGATGGGCAGCTACCCCGGCATGATCGCCAATGGAAAAGTGTATGCCTTTCTGCAGGTGGATTCCCTGCCCGGGGTGATCAGTCTGCTTGAAACAGCGGCGGATGTCACCATTTTTGGCAAAAATAACAATGATCTGCTGGGCGTGTCGTTGGCCGCCACCGATTTCAATGGCGATGGCTATGATGACATCCTCATCGGCGATCACAAAGCCAACACGCCCACCGGTCTCGATGCAGGAGTGGCTTATGCCATACAGGGACAATCCAGTATGCCCGACACCCTGTGGCTCCGTCAGCAGGCGCCCTCCTTGCTGATCATGGGGGCTTCCCGGTTTGATTACCTCGGTGTCGCTATGATTACAGCTGATCTCAACGACGACGGCGCGCAGGACTGGCTGATCGGTGCGTGGCAGGCGCATCACATTGGCAGTACCGAATACAACGGCGGGGTATTTGCTTTTTACGGCCATGATGTTTTTCCTGATACAATCGATTTATGGCGGGATGCCGCTGATGTTCGTTTCTACGGCACCGACCCTTTGGGCTTTCTCGGCTCGGCGCTGGCCGCCGGCGATATGACCGGTGACGGCCGCATCGACGTTGCTCTGGCCGCACCCCGCGCGGAAGTGGACGGTCAGACCGATGCCGGCCGCGTGTATATTCTGACGACAGACAGGCGCTGGACGGCAGAGTGGTTTGTCGGTCCTCAAGTCGCGCGACTTACCTTGCAAACCCGTTCGAAATCGGCTTTCCTGGGGGCGGCGCTGGCATGCGGGGATATCAATGGAGATGGTTTTGACGATCTGATTATCGGCGCTCCGGGAGAAAGCCGCCGCGGTGTAGCGCGCGTGGTCTTCGGGAGCCCGGTGCTTTCTGTGGGGGCAAACAATGCCGGCATACCTATTCCGCGGCAGTTCCGAATCATCGGCCCGAATCCCAATCCATTTCGGCGTACGACCTTGCTCCGGGTCGAATTCCTCCAACCGGCAAAACAATTGGAGGTGCGTCTTTATGATCTGCTCGGTCGGGTGCTCTGGGCTCGCCGGTTTTCGCCTGCCGTGACAGGTATGTTGCAGTTTCAATTGGATTTTACGAAGTCGCCGTTGTCAGCCTTGCCGGCCGGTATTTACTGGCTGAGTGTAGAAACGGCCTTTCAGCGGCGGGTGAAGCGGCTGGTCTATCTGCGCTGATCGTTTGAGGGGGAGACCGGGACAGGAAGGAAGCGAAGCGTGGGATAGCATAACCTGGCAGGGCTTTCGTCCCTGCCAAGGTTAGAAATGGCTGGATTTCGGCGTCAAGGTGACGCTCATCGCTGGGATAGGCGAAAATTTAACTCTGCCAGCGATTGGAACGCTGGCAGAGTGGGATTCACCCTGGCAGGGCTTTCGTCCCTGCCAGGGTTAGGAATGGCTGGATTTCAGCGACAAGCGTACACTTATCGTTTGGATAGGCGGAAATTTAACTCTGCCAGCGATTGGAACGCTGGCAGAGTGGGCTTCACCCTGGCAGGGCTTTCGTCCCTGCCAGGAATTAAAAATATGCCAATCATGGCGATAATCATTGATCTCATTCCGGAGTAGAATCATGAGTACAACAGCCACACCTTTATTAGCCGGAAATTTCTACCACGTGTATAATCGTGGCAACAATGGCGAAGCCTTATTTTACTCCACTGAAAATTATAAACATTTCCTGAAGCTGCTTGCTAAATATTCAATGGATTCAATTGAATACTATGCCTATTGTTTGATGAAAAATCATTTCCACTTATTGATCCGCATCTGCGATCGCCCCCTAAAACAACCGCATCGAATATTGGCTACCGTTTTCAATGCGTATGCACAGGCCATAAACCGGCAAGAAAACCGAAAGGGGAGTTTGTTTTTAAAACCCTTTCGTAGAAAATTATTACAGGATGAATCCTATCGGGCGCAAGTTGTATATTATATCCATGCCAATCCAGTGCATCATGGAGTTGTAAAGGATTTTCGAATCTATCCATATTCTTCCTACAAATCGATTTTATCTGATGCGCCGACGAAATTAAAGAGAACGGACGTTTTAGCCTGGTTCGGAGGTCGGGAAGGATTTATTGAGTACCATAATCGCACAAATGTGGAAATCGCAGCGGAGCTATGTTTAGAGTAGGAAATCTGTGTTCTTTGCTATACGGCAGAAGGCCGGGCACCTCTAACTCTGCCAGCGATTGGAACGCTGCCAGAATGGCTTCACCCTGGCAGGGCTTCTGTCCCTGCCAGGGTTAGGATTGGACGGATTTCGTGGTCAAGGTGACGCTCATCGTTGGGATAGGATAAAATTTAACTCTGCCAGCGATTGGAACGCTGGCAGAGTGGGCTTCACCCTGGCAGGGCTTCCGTCCCTGCCAGGGTTAGGAATGGCTGGATTTCAGCGTCAAGCGTACACTCATCGTTTGGATAGGCGGAAATTTAACTCTGCCAGCGATTGGAACGCTGGCAGAGTGGGAAGCACCCGTTTTTGCAGCGCTTGAGCATAGTTTTACAAACAATAGAGGCCTTCCCTAAAACATGTAGGCAAAGGAGCAAGATCATGGGGCGTATATGGCTCTGTCGAAGCTTGCTGCTGAGCATTTGGCTGTGGTGTGGTCTGTGGAGCGGCACGGGCGTGGCCGGCCTCGGCGAAAGGCCGCAACCCCAGCGCCCCGCTGACATCACAGGAACCGACGTTCTCGACCTCATCCGCTTCCAGCCCAACCGCATCGCCATGGATCTGGAAAACAATGGAAGTTTTGTAAGCTGGAACCGCAAGGGGATCGGCGGACTGGAATGGCCGGCAGGAAGCGGCAACATCGCTGTTTTTGCCGCCGGCCTCTGGGTTGCCGGATGGGTCAACGACACTCTGCGTACGGCGGTGGCCGAATATGCTTCTGAATTTCAGCCCGGCAGCGTGCGACCCGATGGCCCGCAGGATCCGGAGGACCCCGCCGCTCGAAACTACATCAT
>WFVT01000171.1 GCA_015491485.1 Candidatus Zhuqueibacterota bacterium | reverse complement strand
TGAGAATGTGCTGCAGCACGCGAGGCGCACCGTAGGCCCAGACGATGAAGCGCGACAGGTGCATGAGCAGTGTCACGCGCGGATAAAACGCCGTCCAGAAGCGGTGGAAATCGAACGCGGCGGTGCGCACGTCCACGTTGCGTTTGTGAAAACGCCGCACCTCGAACTTTTCCTGTGCAAACGCCCGCACCACACGGATGCCTGGAATCACGTCGGACAGCAGGCTGGTCATGGCCGACCACTTGCGCCAGATGCGCAGGTACATGCCGTGAATGCGCTGGCTGAAACGGTAAAACATGTAGCCCATAACCGGCAATGGCAGCACCACAAACATGGCGAGCGTGGCATCCTGAAAGAACAGCGCCGCGGCCACACCGAGGATGGTGACGACCGAAATAACGAACTCGATGATGCCGAAGGTGATGAAATCCCAGAGGCGGTCCGTGTCCGAAATGAGCCGGCTGATGATGTTGCCGGTGGAGCGCTGGTTGTAAAAGCTCAGGCTCAGCCGCTGCAGATGCTGGTACAGTTCATCCCGCAGCCGGGTGGAGATTTTTTCGCCCACCATGCTCATGATGCGCAGACGGAAGAATTCCAGCAATTGCGTCGTGCCCCAGATGAACACCAATACGCCGATGATCAGCCACATCCAGAACGTGGGATTCGTCAGCGCCCCGGTTTCCGCCGGCGCAAGCACGTCGTCGATCCACAGCCGGGTGATGTACGGCGGCAACAGCCCCAACAGCGTGAGCAGAACCGAAAACGTGAAGCCGATAATCATGCTCTTTTTGTACGGCTTGAGGTAGCGCAGCAGCCGGCGAAAAATGCTGCGATCCTGCAGCAGGGTGAGACCCTTCGCTTCGCGAATCGTCTGCACGATGCTATCCACATAAGCCCGCGTCGGATCGTCCACCGTGCCGAGTTCGCGATCGTCGGCGTGATCTTCACGCAGCCGCTTGCAGCGCTGGTTCACCACGAACATCAAATTGCCGATGGCACGGCGCTGCCGGCGGGTAAAAAACACGGCCGCCAGCAGTCCAAGATCATCGCGGCCGACCACGTTCAGCCGGTGCAGGGTGAGTCCCTCGATCAGCTCTAATTGCTCGATGTCTTTTAGTGGAAACGTGCGCGGCACAAAGCGAAAATGACCGTTCTGTCCGGTAGCGTCGGCGATGATGAGGTAGTCATCGGTGGCGACCAGGAATCCCTGATGAAATCGAAGCTGCTCGTTCAGGTCGCAGAACGCAAAAATGCGCACCGGCTGCCCGAACTCGCGCTCAATCCAATCCTTGAGTTCCCCGGGCAGATCATCCGGCTGCCCGAACAGGCCCTGCAAAAGATTTGACTTTCCCTTCATATAAATTTTCCTTATTTTTTGGACATAAAGCTGCCCTGTGGACAGGTCCATACCGATTCATGCGCATGGAAATGCCCATTCCCCCGAATATGGCGGCACGACTGTCATGGTAATTCCGGCCGATGACAGGGAGGTAAAACGCGTTTGTTGATGACGTTAGGAGAGAAGCTGGATAGCAAAAATCATTGAAATCATCCTTTCCTGAATTGAACCCCCTGAACCATGCAACATTCTGGAAACAATTTCAAAAATTTTATACAATCGCAATTAAAAAAAGATTCCGAAAAAATTCAAATTCCCCAACTTACTTTTGAACAGCGGCAACATTTCCGCAAGGCCGCTGTACTGATTCCGGTTTACTGGGATGAGCAGCGCCGGGCGTTGATGGGCATCTACATCCAGCGCGCCCGCGAAATCCTTCAGAGCGGGCAAGAGGCCATTCATTCCGGGCAGATTGCCTTTCCCGGGGGCAAGATTGAGCCGGGGGAACAGCCGTTGCAAACCGCTCTGCGTGAGGCGCGGGAAGAAATCGCGCTCGAGCCAGATAACGTGGACATCCTGGGCCATCTCGGTACATTTTCCACCCTTACGTCGCATTTCATGACCGAAGCGTTTGTGGGCTGGCTGCACCGCGCGCCGGTATTGCACCGCAATCACGGCGAAGTCGCCGCCATCTTTCACATCCCGTTTGTGGATCTAATTCCGCAACATCAGGAGCAGCGCCACTTCAATCTGCAGCGCTGGCAGGACATGATTGCCCTGCACTACCACTGGACCAGTCCGCACCACCACCGAACCATCTGCATCTGGGGCATGACCGGCCGCATGACCTGGGTGTTTCTGGAGAAGGTGTTTTTTATCGGATGACATTTCCTTGCATAATTTGCCGATTTTTTGTAGAATTAAGTTATCTTTGCAATGTGGGAATTGGGAGTCAACCTTTTAACATGGGGTCATTTATGAAAATACAGGACATTGTTTTTGTATCGGGTGTGCGAACCGCTTTCGGATCATTCGGAGGTACTCTGAAAGATTTCACCGCCACCGATCTCGGCGTGATCGCCGCCAAAGGGGCCATAGAACGAGCCGGACTGGAGCCCGGCCAGATTGACCACGTCATTTTCGGCAACGTGATGCAAACCTCCCGCGATGCCATCTATCTGGCGCGTCACATCGCCCTGCGGGCAGGCTGCCCGGTGGAAACGCCGGCGGTGACCGTCAACCGGCTGTGCGGCTCGGGGTTCGAATCGATTGTGCAGGGCGCCCGCATGCTGCTGCTGGGCGAAGCCGATGTGGTGCTGGTGGGCGGCACCGAAAGCATGAGCCAGGCGCCGCACATCATCCGCGGGGCGCGCTGGGGACTCCGCCTTAACGAGGGCAAGCTGGAAGATTACCTGTGGGAGAGCCTCACCGATTCGCAATGCGGCCTGTCGATGGCCGAAACCGCCGAGAAACTCGCCGAAATTCACAACATCACCCGCAACGAAGTGGATGAATACGCCTATTTGAGCCAGATGCGCGCCAAAGCCGCCTACGAGGCCGGCAAGATTCAGGAGGAACTGGTGCCGGTGGAAATCAAATCCCGAAAAGGGGACGTGAAAGAATTTATGCACGATGAGCACATGCGGCCGGAAACCACGCTCGAAGGCCTGGCGGCGCTGCGCCCGTATTTCAAAAAAGACGGCACCATCACTGCAGGAAATGCCTCGGGCATCGTGGATGGCGCGGCGGCCATGATCATGGCCACGGAAAAAGCGGCCGAGAAGCTCAACCTCAAGCCCATGGGCCGGCTGGTCAACTGGGGTTTTGCCGGTGTGGACCCGTCGATCATGGGCATCGGACCGGTCCCGGCCAGCCGCAACGCCCTGAAGCGTGCCGACATGACCCTGGATGATATTGCACTGGTCGAAATCAATGAGGCTTTCGCACCACAGTACCTGGCCGTGGAAAAAGAACTGGGCCTGAACCGCGATATCACCAACGTCAACGGCGGCGCCATTGCCATCGGGCATCCGCTGGCGGCCACGGGCACACGGTTGACGCTCACCCTGCTGTACGAACTGGCCCGCCGCAAGGCGCGCTATGGGCTGGCTTCTGCCTGCATCGGCGGCGGTCAGGGTGGCGCGGTGATCGTCGAAGCGCTGTCGTAACAGATTCGTTCAAGGAATTTCAAGCCGTATCGATTGAACCTCAACATAAGGAAGGGACAACCCATGGAAATAAAGAAAGTCGGTGTGTTGGGCTGCGGCCTGATGGGCTCCGGGATTGCACAAATTGCCGCTCAGGCCGGCTATGAAACGGTCGTTCGTGAAGTGGATGATGAGGTTTTGAAAAAAGGGCTGAAACGCATTGAGGACTTTCTTACTAAAGGCGTGCAGAAGGGTAAATTGACCGAAGCGCAAATGACCGAGATTCTCGATCGGTTGCACGGCACAACAAAACTCAGCGACCTGGCCTCGTGCGACATCATCATCGAGGCGGTTGTCGAAAATATCGAGGTGAAAAAACAGGTGTTCTCCGAACTCGACGGCATGTGCCCGGAGCACACAATTTTTGCCACCAACACATCCTCACTCACAGTGATTGAAATGGCGGCGGCCACCAAACGCCCGGACCGGTTCGTGGGGTTGCATTTCTTCAATCCCGTGCCCATCATGAAGCTGGTGGAAGTGGTGCGCACGGTATCCACCAGCCAGGAAACCTTTGACACGGCGTTCGCCTTTGCCAAATCGCTCGGTAAAGAGCCCATCGCCTGTAAAGACCGTTCCGGCTTTGTGGTGAACCTGCTGCTGGTTCCGTATCTGCTGGATGCCATCCGCGCGGTGGAAAACGGCGTGGCCAGTGTGGAAGACATCGACAAAGGCATGCAGCTCGGCTGCGGCTATCCCATGGGACCGCTCACCCTGCTGGATTTCGTTGGCCTGGATACGACCTATTACATCGCCAACATCATGTTTGAAGAGTACCGCGAGGCCAAATATGCACCGCCGCCGCTCTTGCGGAAGATGGTGCTGGCCGGGTTGCATGGTCGCAAGTCCGGCAAAGGTTTCTACGATTATTCCACCGATCCACCGAAAGTCACGGACCTGGGGCTGTAACCATGGCGGATATCGTTCGCATCGCATTGGCGCAATTTGCGGTAACCGACGACCTTGAGGAAAATCTTGCGCGCGGCACCATCATGGCGGAGCAGGCCGCCATGAAGGGTGCGCGCTTCATCGGTTACACGGAGCTGGCGTTCCGCCCGTTTTTCCCGCAGGTTCGCTGGGAAAAGGCGTATTTTGACTGGGCGGAAACGCTGGACGGCCCGACGGTGTCGCACTTTTTAAAGGTAGCTCAGGCAAATCAAATCGATTGCGCCATCAACTTTTTTGAGAAGGCAGGGCGCGGCCGGTTTTATGACACCACCGTCATCTGTCGCCCCAATGGTGAGGTGCTGGGTCCCATCCGCATGGCCCATGCGGCGGAGGAACCCGGATATAACGAAAAATTCTACTACTGGGCAGGAGATACGCCTCCCAAAACGTACGATCTGGGTTACATGAAAGTGGGTGTGGCGATCTGCTATGATCGCCATTTTCCGGAATACACCCGGCCGCTGGTGCTGCAGGGAGCGGATCTGATTTTCTCGCCGTTTGCCGGCATGGAAGCCGATCCCATGGAGCTGTACGAGGTGGAGATGCGCGGGCTGGCGTTCCAAAATCAGGTCTATGTGGCCTGCGTCAACCGGGTGGGAGAGGAGCAGCATTCCACCTTTGCCGGCGGCAGCTTCGTGGTCGATCCGGATGGGCAGGTCATGGAGCGCGCGCCGCGCGGTGAATCGCACCTGTTGCTGTGTGATCTCGATCTCGAACGCATCGATGAATACCGGGTGAAACGCCCGTTTCTCCGCGATCGCCGCCCGGAATTCTACCGGCGGTTTGAAATAGGACTGTAATTGACCACGAAGGTACAAAGAACACAGAGGCAAACGAAAAAAGCGAAAGGCGTTTTTGGCATTGCTGATGGAAATGCACGATGATGCACAGAAGCATGGAGGATGGTGACCATGGCGTTTGAGAACATTTTGTACGATGTGAAAGATCATATTGCGCATATTACCTTGAACCGTCCCGAAAAACTGAACGCACTGAGCTGGAAGACCATGAGCGAACTCCGCGAGGCCTTTCTGCAGGCGAAAGCCGACTCCGCGGTCAAAGGTATCATCCTGACGGGGGCCGGCGACAAAGCGTTCGCCGCCGGGGCGGATATTCAGGAACTATCCGAAATGTCGGCTTATGAAGCCAAAGAATTTGCCCTGAATGCGCAGGAGATCCTCGGCCTGATCGAACATTTCCCCAAGCCGGTGATTGCGGCGGTGAATGGCTACTGCCTGGGCGGCGGCAATGAACTGGCCATGGCCTGCCACATGCGCTGGGCTTCGGAAAAGGCCAAATTCGGGCAGCCCGAAGTCAATCTGGGCATCATTCCCGGCAACGGCGGCACGCAGCGGCTGCCGCGGCTCATCGGCAAGGGGCGCGCCATCGAGCTGGTAATCTCCGGCAACATGATCGATGCGCAGGAAGCCTACCGCATCGGGCTGGTGAACCACGTGGTGCCGCACGAAGAGCTGATTTCATCCTGCGAGGCGTTTCTGCAGACCGTGTTCCAGAAAGGACCGGTGGCCGTTCGCCTTGCGCTGGAAGCCGTCACCCGCGGGCTCGAGATGGGCGTGGAAGACGGCATCGCTTTCGAAGCCAGCTTGTTCGGCGTGGCGTTTTCTACCGAAGACATGAAAGAAGGTACGAAAGCGTTTTTGGAGAAACGCAAAGCACAGTTTCAGGGCAAATAAAGCCTTGAGCTGAAGTGAACCCGGGCGCTTCCCGGACAACGAACGCGAGGCAATAGGACCATGGCGGATATCGATGCAAAACAGTTGATTTACGACTGGAATCAGCACGAGACCGAGCCGTTCAAGCCGCAGCGGCCGGTCGAATTTGATGACGAAACCCTGCGCGATGGCCTGCAATCGCCGTCGGTGGTGGATCCGGACATCGAGGATAAGATTCGGATTTTACACTACATGGAGAAACTGGGCATCCAGGCGGTGGATATCGGGTTGCCGGCCGCCGGACCCCGCGCGGTGGAAGATGCCGGACGGCTGCTGAAGGAAATCGTGGACGCCGGCATGGCCATTTCGCCCAATTGCGCCGCCCGCACCCTGGAAAACGACGTGCGGCCGATCGTCGAGCTGTCGCAAAAATACGGCAAGGCCATCGAAGCGGCCACGTTCATCGGCTCCAGTCCGATTCGGCAGTATGCCGAAAATTGGGACCTCGATTTCATGCTGAAGAACATCGAGAAGGCGATCACCTTTGCGGTGAAGCATGATCTGCCGGTGATGTTCGTGACCGAGGATACCACGCGGGCACATCCCGAACATCTGAAAATGCTGTACACCACGGCCATCCGCGCCGGCGCGAAGCGCATTTGCTGCGCCGACACGGTGGGCCATGCCACGCCGCAGGGCGCGCGGGCCATTATCCGGTTCCTGCGCCGGCTGGCCGATTCCATCGATCCGGATGTCAAAATCGACTGGCACGGCCATAAAGACCGCGGGTTGTCGGTGGCCACGGCGTTGGCGGCCATCGAAGCGGGGGCCGACCGCGTGCACGGCACGGCGCTGGGCATCGGCGAGCGCTGCGGCAACGCGCCCATGGAACAGCTTCTGGTCAACTGCAAGCTGCTCGGCTGGATCGACAACGACCTCACTGCGCTGCCGGAGTACGTCGAACTGGTGTCGCGCGCCACGCAGACACCCATTCCGCGCAACTATCCGATGGTCGGCCTGGATGCGTTCCGCACGGCCACCGGGGTGCACGCCGCGGCGATCATCAAAGCGCAGCGCAAGGGAGAGGCGGACCTTGCCGACCGGGTGTACAGCAGCGTGCCGGCAAGCTGGCTCGGCCGCAAACAGATCATCGACATCGGGCCCATGAGCGGCGAGTCCAATGTGATTTATTGGCTTGAGGCGCGCGGCATCGAAGCGCATCCCGAGCTGGTGAAAGCCATCTTTCATAAAGCGAAATCTTCCAAAACCACGCTTACTGAAGCGGAAATTCAGGACATTATTCGCGATTTTGAGCGTCGTCAGTGAACCGCAGGAAAATCTATCTGGCAGCCTCGATTAGCGGGGGGAGAAACAACCTCACCGCCGTTCGGGCGATTCAGTCCGCCCTGGAAGCCCGGGGTATTGCCATCGTCAATGATCATATCGCCGCGGACAACATTGCTGAGATTGAGAGTGCCTACACCCCGGGCCAAATTTTTCATCGCGATCTGGCCTGGATCGATGCCGCCGATCAGCTTGTGGCGGAAGTGAGTGTACCGTCCCTGGGGGTGGGATACGAAATTGCGTACGCCCTGCAAATGGGAAAGCCCGTTTTATGCTTATGCCGGCGCGATGTATGGCTGTCGGCCATGATTGAAGGGAACAACGCTTCGCATCTCAAGCTCGAACGGTATGATACCGAGCAAGATATCCCCCGGATCATAGAAGCGCATTTTCCATAGGGAAGGATGAAGGATTCCAGACCATCTCCGGAACGCCGCACCCGGCCGGACCGCCGCAGGCAGCCGACACCGCCGGTGAGCCGTTTCTGGCTGCGGGGGAAACGCATGGGCCCCCGGCGCGAAGACGAGCGTGCAGGTGAATATTACGTGGATCGGTACAGTGCCCGCACCTTGCTTCTGGTGCTGCTGATTCTTGCCCTGAGCATCGCGGATGCGTTTTTGACATTGTATCTCATCGGGCACGGCGCGGCTGAGGTGAATCCGGTCATGGCGCATTTTCTGGAATACGGCCCGGCCGCGTTTCTGGCAGCAAAATACGTTCTCACTGTATCTTCGATCCTGCTGCTGCTGATTCACAAAAACATGTTTTTATTTCGAACCCGGTTGCGCGCCAAAATTTTATTTCTGGTGTTCCTGGGAATCTTTCTGGCGGTGGTGCTGTGGGAGATTTATTTAATTTTCCAATTATAAACCGGCAGTAAACGTTTGTTGACAACGCGGATGATGACCAAACGAGGTTCCACGATACTGATCATATTTCTGTCCTTATTCCTCTCGTGTGCAGGATCAGCGCCGATCTATGTCATGCCCGGAGAATCGGTGGAGGCTCCACCCGAGACTTCGGCCGAGCCGTTGCAGACGCGTTCGGATATCAGGCCGCGGTTTGTCAACGGGAAAATCATCGTGGATGTGTATCCACGCAACGGCGAGGGTTATATCGACATGGCGCTGCGGATCAGCCATGAGCCCAAGGCGTGGAAAAAACTCAAGCGGTGGAATGGCAATCGCCGGTTTCCACAGCGGGGACGGCCCATCCCGGTGCCATACGATTACCTGAACGCCCGCTACCGTGTGCAGGCGGTTCGAAAGTTGTTCCCGAAAGACCGTATGGGGTCGGATGGCTGGAAACATGTGGTGACTTATAAAGGGGAAACCACCTGGTTTATTTCGGAACTGTTCACCGGGGATGGCGCCAACTACCCTGCCATCCAAAAAGCCAACGGTATGCGGAAGGGGCAACCCATCTCCATCGGTAACGTCATTACCATCCCCAATCGGTTGCTGAGCGCCGAGTTTACTCAAACGCTGCCCCGGCATCCAGACCTTACGTTTGAGAAAGGCAAAGATGGTAAACTGTATGCCGTTTACCGCTTAAAAGAAGGTGAAGCGCTATACAGCGCCGTGGTAGTGCGCTTCACCGGTCGCGTGGATGCCGATGACGTGAATGAAATGGCAAGAAAGCTTTTGCGGATCAACGGTCTCAAAGATCCGCGCCGGATTCCCACGGGGTATAAAATCCGCATTCCTTTTGAATATCTTTCTGACGATTTTCTGACCGAAGGCGCTCCCAGCAGCATGGTGAAAGTGGACCTGCCTCGCAGAGGCGGGCGCAAATATGTGATTCTGGACCCGGGCCATGGCGGCAGTGATCCCGGTACGCGCGAGGGCGGTCTGTATGAAGACGAATTGGCTTACGATATTATGCTGCGATTGAAACATATCCTGCAGGCAAGAGGGGTTACGGTCTATACGACGATTTATGATCGGCACGATAACAATCAGCCCAAGAACTCTCGCAACCTGGTGAACGGCACGCAGGAGTATGTCAACACCACGCCAAAGTACCGCATTGCCAATCCGCGGGTGAGTGTGAATCTTCGCGTTTATCTGGTCCATTCGATTTACCGCAGGCTCAAACGGCAGGGGGTGAAAGATCAGGATATCTATTTTATCAGCCTGCATCTGGATCACCGCTATCCGGGGCTGCGTGGCGCCATGATTTACTATCCTTACAAAAGTCTGCGCAAACGGGAATTTCGGGCGCGCGGCCGGATTTACGGCAAATTCCGCGAAAGCCGGAATGTCACCGTTCGTTTCGGAAGCAGCGAGATTAAACGGGCGGAGGCGTACAGTTATCGTTTCAGCCGAACGCTGGTTCAAGCGTTCAAGCGCAAGAGAGTGCCGGTGCAGCGGCAACGGCCGATCCGACCGTTTGTGATCCGCCGGAACCGGAAATACATTCCCGCCGTTATTCGGTATAGCAAAGTTCCCACCTCGGTATTGGTCGAAATCGTCAATATGGCCAACCGGCACGATCGGGCGAACATTTCCGATTACCGTTTTCGTCAGCGGGTGGCGGAAGCCATCGCCGCCGCCATTCTTTAACATGGTCCATCACCATGAGCCAAAACAAAAAACAGCGTCTGATTGTGCATGTGGATATGGATGCTTTTTTCGCCGCGGTTGAGCAATTGGATCATCCCGAATACCGCGGCAAGCCGGTCGTGGTGGGCGCCGATCCAAAGGGCGGCAAGGGCCGGGGCGTGGTGGCCACAGCCAGCTACGAAGCCCGTCAGTTCGGTATCCGCTCGGCCATGCCCATCTCCCGCGCTTACCGGCTTTGCCCCAATGCGATTTTCTTGCGCGGCCGGCACCGCCGCTACCACGAGGTGTCGCAACAGATCATGGCCATTCTGCGCGATTTTTCCCCGGTGATCCAACAAATCAGCATTGATGAAGCTTTTCTGGATATGACCGGCAGTCTGGGCCTGTATCCGGATCCGGTAGCGCTGGGCCGCCAAATCAAGGAGCGGATCCGGACTGAAACCGGCCTCACCGCCAGCCTGGGAATCGCATCGAACAAGTTTGTGGCCAAAGTGGCTTCAGACCTGGAAAAACCGGACGGTCTGACCTACTGTCCGCCGGGTCAGGAAAAAGAGTTTCTGGCCCCGTTGCCGATCCGCCGTCTCTGGGGGGTGGGCGAGAAGACGGCGCAAAAACTGATGCAGCTCGGTTTCCGTACCATCGGTGATATTGCCGAAGTCCCGCAAGATAAACTGGTGAAACTATTGGGCAGTTGGGGACTGCACCTCTGGAAGCTGGCCAACGGCATCGACCACCGGCCGGTTTCCGAGCAGTCGATCCGCAAATCCATCAGCGAAGAAACCACGTTTCATGAGGATGTGGACGATGCTGAACGGATTGAGATGACCCTATTTAAAATTGCCGACCGGGTGTCCCGAACCATGCGACGGAAAGGATGGAAGGGGAGAACCATCACCTTGAAAATCCGCTACGAAGATTTCGAGACCCACACACGTAGCAAGAGTTTGAGCGACTATGTCAACGATGCCGAAACGCTGCGGACCCTCGGTGTGCAACTGTTTCGCAAAACCTGGAAGGGGGAGAAGAAAATTCGGCTGATCGGGCTTGGCGTCTCCATGCTCAATACCCTGGGCGGCGAACAACTGAATTTGTTCGGCGAAGCCACCGGCTACGGCGATCCCCGCATCGATCAGCTCTTGGAGGAATTAAAACAGAAGTACGGCGAAAATGCCGTCGATCGGGCGACATTTTTGATCCCACCGAAATCCTCCTCCAAATAACCTCGTTTCATTTCAACATTCGACATCCGTCATCAATCGGTTGTTGCAGAGCAAGACACCGTTCGTTCTGCAACAAATTGTTAATATTGTGTCAAATTTCTGCGGCGGCATAACTTCCATAAAATCAATCAATAAAAAGGGGCGGCAAATTGAATTGAATTTGGTATGGCATTTGTTTAAGAACGCAGCAGAACAGGAAAAGCTAAGTGAATTCAAAAAACGGGACGGATGACGATCGTGAATTTCGAGCTGAACCTCCAAAACGGATCCATACCGATGAGTCCGCTGCTCCATCAAAATGAAGCCTTTGTGGATATCGATTTTATCGCGGATCACCATGAAGCCCGTAGCCAACGATTCAAATTCATGAAAAATTCCAGTTCGCCGTTTTTGCGGGCGGTGGCGGACCGCCTACAGCGAAAAAATTATTACCAGGAGCTTCAAAAGCACCTTTTGGCCGAATCCAGGCAGCTTTATAAATTTATGCTGGAGCAGAAAAAACGCCAGGGCAGGAAAGTGTTTGTGTTTTCCAGCGCTTATAAAAATGAAGGCGTGGCTACGGTCGTGCTGAATTTAGTGAAAGTTTTTGAGAAAGCTCCGGCCCGGCACCGCGTGCTGGTGATCGATGCCAATGTAAAAACTCCCGGCCTGACCCGTTTTCTGGGCGGCATGGCTCTGGGGCGAGGTCTGCTGGATTTGCTGGCAGAAGGATGCGAAGTAAAAGGGATTTTGCAAAAGCTGGTTGGATCGGAGATTTATTTTCTATCGCATGGCCGAAAACGGAAGAATGCCCATCAATACATGACTTATACTCATCTCAAAACGCATCTTGCCCGCCTCGAGGATTTATTCGATTTTGTGATTGTGGCAGCCCCTCCGCTGGAACTGAACCTCGAGGGGTATTTGTGGGGGCGTCTTGCGGATGGCATGATCCTGGTGATTCATGCTTACAAAACGCCGCTTCGTGCCATCAAACGCATCAAGCGGCGCAGCCAAAAGTTCAATGTCACCATTCTGGGAACGGTTTTAAATCGGCGCCAGTTTGCCATCCCGAAATTTGTGTATGAGTGGGTTTGAAACATGAACGTGAAAAAACGCACACGAAAAACATAGAAGTCCACTTCCATGGCAATCCTCCTGTTGCGCGGCGCTGCGGTTACCCATCCCGGCGCCGCGTTTTTTTTGGAAGAGGGGACGTTTGAACAGGGGCGCCGGAGGGGAATGAAGTGTACCGACCTCCCTGCGATGAGAATCCCCAAAAACGCAACTCAGAGCGGTGGTTTCCATCATGTGAGGCATTCGTCTGACTTTCATTTCAGATAAAACGCATATCCGGCGTTGAAACATTGATGTCGCATGTCTTGTGAAACCGTGAAACATTGTTTACCGCTTTGACAAATTTTGAGAACAACGGTGCGGGAAAATGAATGTATGTTGGTGTGTAAATATTGGTAAAACAATAGGATAAACAAATAAAGAAATGTAACAAATATGGCACCGTTTTTGTTTTAGAGTGGCGCAGGATATAAGGGGCAGGAATACGGATGGAATTTCTGGACCGGCTGTGAGGTCATCAAAACAGGGAGGTTTCGTTGGGAGCGATTTTCGGTCTCGTGGATTTTGGGCGGCCTGCCCGGCGTTCGCCGAGAAAAGTGATCCAATATATGGCAACCGCGCATGGCCGTTTTCAGGCATCCCGGTTGCAATTCTACGCCGACGGCTGGATCGGTATGGGGGCGCTTCCCGCTCGTCATGAAAAAGCGAAAACAAAGCGGGAACTATTTTACTCTGACGACCGCCTTGCGGTGTATTTCGACGGCGACATCCTGAACCGGGCTTCGCTGGCTGCGGCAAGCCGTATTCCCCTGGATGACTCCCGATCCATGCCCGACCCCGAGCTGATCGCGCGCTGCTTCGAACACCGCGGACCGGTGCTCTTCGAGGAGCTGGACGGTATTTATCGAATCGTCGTCTGGGATTTTATCGATAAAAAATTGTATATTGCCAACGACCGTTTCGCCCTGATGCCCATGTTTTATTATCAGGAGGGCGATCGGGTCTTTTTCGGCTCCGAAATAAAGTTTCTGCTGAAAGGTGCAGAAACCCTCCCGAGCCTGAACATCCAGGCCATAACAGACTTTCTGTCTTTTGGATCGATCCTCAACGAAAACACTTTCTTTCAGGGGATACGCTTTATTCCCCGCGAAGCCACGCTCGAAATTGCTGAAGATAGCATCAAAGAAGTGCCGTATGGCGTACAATTGGATTTCCACCAGCCCGCAGACATCTCCCATCTTGACGATGCCTGTTCTGCCATCCGGAATGCTGTCATGACCGGCATCCGGGCGTATTCCGGCGATCAATCCGCCGACGTTTTTCTGTCGGGCGGTATTTCATCGCGTTTTCTGGCGGCTGCAGAAAAACGGTTACGAGGCAGTGTCCGCACTTTGACTTTTGGCGCCGAATTCAGTGATGAGATGGAGATTGCACGCGAAGCGGCTTCGATACTGGGTTCGGATCACGATACCGTTGTCATGACCCCGGAACGCTATCTGGACACCTTTCAGCGGGCCGTCTGGCTGTCCGACGGCTTGTTGGACGGCGGTGCGGGCGGTATGTTGGCTTTGATGTCCGGCAGAAGCGAAGGGCCGGGTTTATACATGTACGGATTAAATGTTTTGAATGCCCCCTTTTACAATGCGGAGTTCGCCTACTGGCGGCGGAGAAAGCGTGATGTGCGTTTTAAAACCTGGCTTACAGAACGGATCTTCGGTAAGATTTACCGTGCCGATGATGAGTATTTGCCTGCCGGGTCGATCATCCGCGAAGAAGTAAACGGCCCGTTTGCTGATGCAGAAACCCAGCTCCGGTCAATCGCCGCGAGCACGGATTTGTTTGACGAACATCCGGGCAAAGCGTTGCACTACTTGCAATTTGTTTTCAGGCACGGGTATCGTCAGGCATGGCTGTTTCATGCCATGAACCACTATGCACCGGTAAAAGCCCCGTTTTTCACCTATGCCTATCTGGACACGGTGCTAAAAATGCCGGAGAGTTACCTGTCGCGGGATCACAAATTGCTTCGCCATCTGCTGCTGGAATTCAGTCCGGAGCTCCTCAAAGTCCGCTGGCAAAATACCATGCTGCCGCTGAATGCCTCACAAAAAGAGGAGTACTTCTGGCGGATTCTGAAATTTCTGAACGATCATTTCCGTTTCTACCGCGGCCGTCCCCTGGAAAACAACCCATTGGTTCGGCAGCCGGTGTTTGATTTTCAAAGAGCCCTGCTTGAAAATGCCGCGTTTCAACAGGCCGTACGGTATTTGCTTTTCGACTTGCTACCGGATGAGTTGCTCAATCGATATACCGTGCAGAAATTGTTTCAATATGCGATCCGATATCATTTGGACGTATCTGAATTTCTCACCCGTATCATGACCATCACGTTATGGTATCAGTACTTTGTACTCAAACATGATCCCTTCGATGTGATGCTGTTGAGGCGGAGCGGTGAATTGCAAAACGTTTATTAACCCGGAGTAGCACCCATGTTTTTAATCTATAATGAAAAACAAAAACAGCCGCTCGTCGGGGATGGGATTGAGCAACGAAAAACGCTTGCTTATTTGTTTTATCATTTCCCTCGTTATACGGAAACCTATGCCTACCGGGAGGTGCTGCAGCTTGATAAACTCGGGGTAAACATGGCGCTGTTTGCCCTTCGCCGTGATCCGCCGGGACCGGTTCCCAATGAAGCCGTGCAACTGCTGGAAAAAACAAATTATCTTCAGCTCGTACCGTTCATCCGCAAAGTAATGCATCATGCCGCCATGTTGATGAGGCACCCTTTTCGATATTTTGGCGTTTTGTTCAAACAGATGCTATGGTCCGGTGACGTTCCGTTATGGTTTTGGCGAAATTGGCACACTTTCTGGGTAGGGGTGATTCTTGCTCGAAAGCTCCAACAAAAGGGCCTGAATCATTTGCATATCCATCACGCTCAGAAAGCCGCTTCTGTGGGATACGTTGCAAGTCAAATCGCCCGTATTCCGTTTAGTATTATGCTGTACGGCAAGGATCTGTTATCTTTAAAACGGGATTCCCGTTATGCCATCCGTCATGCCCGGTGGGTTTTCTGTTTTCATGAAACGCACAAAGAAACGCTTTTCGACCTCGTTCCGGGGCTTGGCAAAGAGCAGGTACGCGTGTTGCATCCGGGGGTCGATGCGAATGTGTTCCAGCCCGTTTCGGGTAAAAAAGAGTCGCTGTTTCAGTTCCGGTTGATTACGGTGACGCAATTGGAGCCCAACCGGGGGTTGGAGGATTTATTGAAAACGTATAAAATCCTGGATTCGCGAGATATCGATTTCGAGGCAATTATCATCGGTGAAGGGCCGGAGCGACGAAAACTGCAGGATCAGGCGAACCGTTTACGCCTGAACCATCGTGTCCGGTTCACCGGGGCCCGGAGAATGGAGGAGATCATCGAGAGTATGGGCAGGGCAGACCTTTTCGTGCTGCCTCTGCCCAAAACTCGAGAAAACGATTACGAAGGTATCCCCATGGCGTTGCTGGAAGCCATGGCCATGGGAATTCCGGTGATCACGACCGAGATCGAAGGCATCCGTGACGTGGTGGATGAATCCACCGGACGCGTACTGAAAGAGCCGACACCGATCGAACTGGCCGACGTTGTGGAAGAACTGCTCTTAAAAGAAACCCTGCGGGAGAGATTGGGCCGGCGTGCCCGACGACGCATTGAAAAACAGTATCACTTGCAAGAAACCTCGCTTCAGCTTGTGCAGATGCTGGGGGTGGAATATGAAGAGCTGAAAAAAAGTCGCTATTGAATATTCGCTACACCTTCAGGCCTGTTAAAAAGATGGATGTCAGGGGAGGGAGGAGGCACCCGGGCTGTCCTGTGCGATCATGGCTGTAATCCGGAGAGGCAGCGGAACACCCACCGGGCCCCCGGATAAAGCAGCCTTGCCTGTGGACAGCCCTTTTTATTTTTTGCAAGCGATTGTGAATCAATGTCCCATTTAACCGGAGGTGATTGGATACCGCCACTGGCCTGTGCATGGGACCAGTACTGCATCGCTGCAAAAACATAGCCTCATGCTTAAAAAACATGTACGTCATCCGGGCTGAGCCGCCAATGGAAAATCGAAGGCGGTTGACGAGACATTTCCATCATCGAAACGTCGAGCCGCTGTTCGGTTTCCATACCCCACGCCATGCGTGATCCTATCCGAAAGGTGTCTCGGTCATCCCATCTCATGAATTTCCACCTTTTAAAGGCTTTGGTTCTTCTGCAAGGTTCCCATTCCGATAAAAATACCTCGCCGGACGGATACTGTGCTCATTCCCCCCAAACCCGGTGTCTGACCGGAGTTCGATTTGAAAATCATCCGGCCAAACAAGTTCAGAATGGAGTGCTTCTGTTACGGCCTGAAATCCGCCAGAAGGGCATCTATTTCCTGTAAGTCGGCTGGCGTCAGTTCGACCTCAGCCGCGGCGGCGTTTTCTCTGGCCTGCTGCGCGTTTCTTGCGCCGACAATGGCGGAAGTGACGCCGGTTTGTGACACCACCCAGGCGATAGCCAGTTGAGCCAGCGTGATGTTCTTGCGTTCGGCAATCGGCCGCAGTTGTTCCACCAACTTCTGAACTCTGGAATATTTGGGTTCTTTGAAAAATTCGCTCTTATGCCGCCAGTCGTCCGGGGCGAGACGCTCTTTGCTGACTTTTCCAGTGAGCAAGCCGGTTTGCAATGGACTGTATGCCACAACCCCAATCTGATGCTCATGGCAATAGGGAAGAATCTCTTTTTCGATATCACGCTTGACCATGCTGTAAGGCGGCTGCAACGACTGTACGGGAGCAATGGCGGAGCAGCGTTTGAGAAGCGGCACATCGTAATTGCAGACTCCGATATAGCGTACCTTGCCCTCTTCTTGCAAACGTACCATGACGGCCCATGATTCCTCCACCGGCGTTTTTTGATCGGGCCAGTGATGTTGGTATAAATCCACATAGTCCGTCTTGAGGCGTTTTAGGCTGGCTTCAATTTCCCGGCGAATGCTCTCCGGGTGAAGATTGCGATCCACGCGTCCGCGGTCGTCCCACACGAGGCCGCATTTGGTGGCAATGAACACCTCTTCACGTTTGTACCCTTCAAGCGCTCGCGCCACGACCTCCTCCGCATGGCCCAATCCATATACCGGAGCGGTATCAATCCAATTGATTCCCTGCTCGAGCGACTCACGGATGGCGGCGATCGAATCTTCATCCTTTTGCGGGCCCCAGCCCCAATCCCACGGACCGCCGATAGCCCACGTCCCAAGGCCGATAATCGTGAGTTGAGGACCGTCTTTCCCAAGTTGGCGTGTTTTCATATCTGTTCCTCCTAATCCTGTATCATCTTACCATCGCGTTCATATAAATCCACCAATTCGCGCAATCGGTTTTTAATTTCGGGAGTAAGTGCCCGGGCCTGGAAGCGCCATTCCCAATTGCCATCCGGCCGGCCCGGCAGGTTCATACGGGCTTCACTTCCAAGGCCGAGTACATCCTGCAAAGGCACAATCGCCGTATTGGCCACGGATGCGAGGGCGAGACGGATGAAGTCCCAGTGTATTTCTTCGCCTTCGGTGTTCATATATTTTTTAGCCCTTAAACGTTCGGCTTGAATTTCTTCCGGAGTGCGTGTGGAGGAAGAAAGATCGTCGCCGTGAAACCATCCGACACAGGTGTCGTTGTCGTGAGTTCCGGTATAAACCACGCAATTGCGCGGATAATTATGGGGTTGAAAAAAGCGGGCGTCTTCATCATCGGAGAACGCAAACTGCAGCACCCGCATCCCCGGAAACTCAAACTGATCCCGAAGGGCGATCACTTCCTCGGTGATCACGCCCAGATCTTCCGCAATGATCGGCAGATCGCCGATATGCTGTTGAAGCACCTGGAAGAAATGCGCTCCCGGGCCTTTCACCCAACGGCCGTGGATCGCCGTTTCTTCCTCTGCCGGCACTTCCCAGTAGGCTTCAAAACCCCGAAAATGGTCGATGCGGACGATATCCACCAGATCGAAAATGGCGCGAAACCGCTGGATCCACCAGGCGTAATTTTCCTCTGCCATGACATCCCACCGGTACAGTGGATTCCCCCACCGCTGTCCGGTTTCGCTGAAGTAATCCGGCGGCACCCCGGCGACCACCAGCGGCTGACCGTTCTCATCCAGATAGAAATAATCCTGATGGGCCCAGACGTCCGCGCTGTCATGCGCCAAAAAAATCGGAATATCGCCGATAATTTTGATCCGCTGTTCACCGGCGCGATGCCGAATCGCCCACCACTGACGGTAAAATAAAAACTGTTCAAAACGGATCGCTTCGATTTGCCATGCCAATTCCGAGCGTTTGCTTTGCAGGGCGGATGCTTCACGGCGAATGAGCGCCGGCGGCCAATCGGTCCAGGCGCAGCCGCCGAAATGATCTTTTAAAGCGCGGTACAAGGCGTAGTCTTCCAGCCAATGCTGATACCGGTGACAGAATTGTTCAAATTCGCGATTGAGCTGCGGAAAGGAACCGCTGCGAAACGTTTGAAATGCTTGTTGCAGCAAATGCGTCTTGAACGGAATGACCCGGCCGAAATCCACTCTTTCTTCGGGGAAGTCCGGTGTTTCTGGCAAAAAGGATGGCGACAGCAAACCATCGCGCACAAGGTATTCAATGCTGATCAGCAGCGGATTGCCGGCAAATGCAGACAGGGTTTGATAGGGACTGTTCCCGTAACCGGTGGGGCCCAGGGGAAGAATCTGCCACAGTCGGATACCGCTTTCAGTGAGGAAATCGAGAAAAGCTTCGGCCTGGCTTCCCAATTCGCCGATTCCGTAATTTCCCGGCAGCGACGTGGGATGGAGCAGTATTCCGGCCTCGCGCGCCAATTTCATGCGTTGATCCTTTCCTGTTTGGTTGAAAAAATCTGAATGTTGGAGGGAGATTCGGCGGATGCGGCCGAACGGTTATGTAAACCGATATTGGCTAATCAACAAACGATGGTAAAACCCGGTTTCCCCCGTCAGAAGCAGGGGAAGGCCGGCGGCACCGGTTATCAAACGGGACGTTATTTGTAGAGGCCGTTATCGGCAGACTGTCGGATTGAACATCGGCGGCCCGGCCATGGCTCCGGGACAGGTGTTCTTCTGCCGGTGCTGCCAGGTCAGCCCGTTTCCCGCCCCGGGGGCCACCTCAGGCTGTAGTCCCTGTAACGATTACAAAGGGCGGTATCGGGGTGGGCAAAGCCCGCCTTGGCATCCCTCACCGAAGCCATTAAACCATTTCCACGGCCTGACCGTCGTATTTTTCCGCCCACTGCAGGTACATATTGCGGACTTCTTCAATATGCTGATCCAGAGTTTCGAGCCGCCACCGGCTTGTATCGATGGGCGGATGAATATACACCGTCACTTCCCCCGGGCGCACCAGAAGTGAATCCACCGGGCAGAGTTCGCGCGTGCCGGCGAAATACATGGGGACAATCGGGTAACCGAGATCGATCGCCATGCGAAAGGCGCCTTTCTTGAAAGGCCCGATGGTGCCTGGATGCTTGCGAGTGCCTTCCGGAGCGACATACAGGGATAAACGGTTGCGGTGGATTTTTTTATAGGCACGCCGCAAAATAGCGATCGCTTTTTCCGATTCCTGGCGTTTGATGAAAATTTGGTCGGTGATTCGGCCCATGATGAAAAAGAAAGGGTTGTACTGCAGCTCGTACTTTGCGACGAACCGCACCCGCGGCAATCCCAGTCCAAGAATAATGAAAAGATCAATCGTCGAGCTGTGATTGGAAATATACACCGCCGGCCCGTCATATCGCTCGCCGACATACACCATTTTCATCCGCACCCCGGCGATGCGCAGCACGGTACGCCCCAAAAAACGGCCGTAATTTTGAATGATCCAATTTCTTGCAAGGCCAAATGAAGCTAATATGATCGTCGAAACCAGAACCGTGCTGACAATGAGCAGGGCAAAGGTGGCGGTGATGTTAATCCATAAACGAAAATATAAATAGGCTGTAGAGTAAGATTTTGCCATACAATTGTTATTCGTTATTTGATTTTAAATCATTCCAAATGAACGCACAGCCTCCCCTTACCGTAAATCCGGTTGCGAAGATAGAGGTTCGGGGGACAAGAAGCGTCGTTATTCCGCTATTATTTCTTTTCGCTTCCCTGCTGCAGGGCTGCCGCCAACAACGCGCCGAACTCGGTAATTTGCTTTGGCTTCGACGGTTTTACCGGGCCGGCTTTCGGAGGCTTGCTTTTGGACTTGGTCTTTGAGCGCCGGGCTTTGAGCTGTTCCTCAAATTGTTGAGCATCCAGTTCCGGTATCAGAGCCAACCGGCGCTTGTCCGGGGCAATATTGGCTATTTTAAACCGATGTTTGGAGCCCATGGGAAATGCTTTGGTGGGCTTTTTGTACCCCATTTTCTTCAGCGCCGAGAAAGGAACAAGGCCGGTAAGGCCGGGTTCCACCTCCGCCAGCAGCCCGAAGGAGGTCATGCCATCAACTTTGGCTTCGATCACATCATCAACATGATACTTATCATGAATGGTTTCCCACGGATCCTGTGAGGGCAATTCACGCTGGGTGAGCTGCAGCCGCTTTTGCGCCGGGTCCAGCGAGCGAATCCAGCCCTCAATTTCGCTGCCGACCTCGTACTCGGGCTGATTGTACTGAGCGCCGGAACGAATCTGAGAAATATGCAACAGCCCTTCGATGCCCGGTTGCAATTCGACAAAAATGCCGAAATCGGTTTTACGCTTGATCCGGCCTTTGAATGGATCCCCCGGTTTCGCCTGTTCGGCGAATTGTTGCCAGATATCATCCTGCAGGGCTTTCAGCGAGAGAGAGATTCGCTGGGTCTCCGGCACCAGTTTGATCACTCTGGCACGAACCTCCTGGCCGACTTGCAATGCATCGGACGGATGCTCAATGTAACTATCACTGATTTCGGAAATATGCACCAGCCCTTCCACGCCGCCAAGATCGATAAAAGCACCGAAGCTGTGAAGCGAGGCGACTTTTCCTTCCACCACATCGCCGACCTTCAGTTGATTAAAAATAGCAGCGGCTTTCTCTGCGGCCTGTTCCTGGTTCCAATCGGTGCGGGACAGCACAAATTTGTTCGATTCCGGCTGATATTCCAGAATTTTTAGCGCGTAGGTTTTGCCCACCGCTTCATCCGGATTCTCGCCGGCCTGGATGTTGAATTTAATTTTGCCTGATGGTAAGAAACCGATCTCTTTTCCGACTTCCACCCGGAATCCGCCGTTGACTTTGCCGGTAATTTTACCCAGTACAGGAATCCCGGCCTGAAAAGCCGCCCGGATCGTTTCCGGGGTAGCCAGTTCCGGCTGCAGCATTCGCGCCAGCCGCAGGGTAGGTTCGATTTGGATGATGACTCCCTCGATTTCATCCCCGACCTTTTCGCCATCCAGTTCCCGGGCCAGTAATGTGGCTTCTGATTTCGCGCCACAATCCACGATCGCCACATCGTCGTTGATGGCGAGAATTTTCCCTTTCACGCGATCCCCGAGTTTGGGGGTGTATAATTCCAGGTTGTCTTCCACTGCCTGCGCAAAGGTGCCGGAAGCAGCATCATCGGATGCGGTTGCTTCAGAAGCCGCTTTGGAATCAGAAGACTCCGGCTGCGGCATTTCGGCGTCATCAACAACTGGAGAGGCGGTTTCAGGCGACGGCGATTCCGACTCCACTGGAGATGCGGCTTCCGCCGGGAGAGGGGAATCCGAGTCTGCTGGGGTGTTATCCAGGTTTACATGATCCGGTGCATTGGTTTGATTCAGAGTCTTGTCGTCAGTCACCATAAACCATCACCTTGTTAGGTTCAAAATTCGACAGGCTTTCAGCCCGGTTGTTTTCACGATAGATTGAGGTCCGATTTAAATGTCCGGCAGGGTGTGTTTTCGGCCCTGGTTGACTTTTTTCAAATACGTCAACAGCGGCTCAAAATAGTCCAACATGGGTTTGGCTGTCAGGTCTTCACCGGTGGTCTCCCGCAGCAGTTCCCGCCAATCGCGGGTGGCGCCCGGCTGCATGATTTTTTTCAAGAAATCGCCCACGGCTTTGTTGCCGTAATAATTCGTGGCATGGGGGTCCTGATTCAGAATGTTTTTGGCGATGTAATCATGCAATTGAAAAAGGATGACATAAGAAATTGCATAATCATAGTATTGAGCGGGATCGTTGGTGATGTGCGTCTTGGATGCGGCATCGCAAAAGTCCTCTCCCCTGGGGGATGGCGGTACAATGCCCTGATATTTCTTTTTCAGCTCCCACCATTTTTGATTGAATTGGCTCGACGGCAGGTTGTTGGCATACAATTCGTATTCGAATTCGGTCATAACGCCGGCTGACCATGGAATGAAAACGATATAATTGAGGGCTTCTTTGAGCAGAGTGCGCATTTCATCGGTTTGGGCGTCCGCCGGCAGCAGATCGAGATGGGCGAGGAACGGCTTCTGCATGGCTGCGAGCCCGAGCAAACTGCCCATGCCTTCATGAAACGCCCGGTTGGCGCCTTCGCGCAGCAGCACGGGAACCTCGGGGCGGCTGTATTCCAGAAAATAGTAAATATGGCCCAGTTCGTGATGCACCGTTTCGTACCATTCGGCATTGGGAACGACACTCATCAAGCAACGAACATCCCGTTCGAGGTCCATGTGCCAGGCAGAGGCATGGTTGTTTTTCTTGTATCCGGCATCCGGAGGCAGGGGATACAGGCTCGACTTTTCCCAGAAACTCTGCGGCAACGGCTCGAAGCCGACGCTAACATAAAAACGTTCGCCTTGTTTCACCAGCCATTCGGCCGTCTTGTTTTTTAGGGCGGCATCCAGGTCCAGGCCTTTCACTTTGACCATGGCGGTCCAGTCCTGGCCCCAGCGGTTCGGCAGCCAGTGCGCCGGAAGCATGTCCGGTACGCTTTTAAGGCCGTACTTTTTCGCCAGTTCGTAACGCGCGTAAGTATGCAGTTCGCGATACAGCGGTCGGATTTCCCGGTTGAGCCGACGCATCAGCTCCAGCATTTCGGCGGTGGTCATGCCGTAATCAGAAACCTGATAGGAAAAATAATCGTCGTACCCCAGCGCCT
Organism: Candidatus Zhuqueibacterota bacterium; assembly: GCA_015491485.1. Lineage (GTDB taxonomy): Bacteria > Zhuqueibacterota > Zhuqueibacteria > Zhuqueibacterales > Geothermadaptataceae > Hydrothermovivens. Next base: position 3,030 of record WFVT01000171.1, on the reverse strand, counting down.
GCACGGTTTTATTGCGCAGCTCCTGCAGTTTCGCCATACCCTCCCGCAGGGTTTTGCCCACCTCTTTGCTGGCTTCCCAGGCTTTGAGGCGCCGTGACGGCCGGGTTTCGTTTTTGAGAATGTCGTCGATTTCGTTGGTGGAAACCGATTTCCCACCGATTCGAAAATCGAATCCGAACAGCTTTTTTACCTGTTCGGTTTCAACTCGGATTTTTTCTTTGACCAGATCGGCTACCGTCTGTGGACTTTCCGCCGCCTGATAGAGAATTTTCTCCAGTTGTCGAACCTGCAGCGGCTCGAGCTGCTGCTTGTGCTGAAGAAAATAGCGTGCCTTTTCGAAGTTTTCGGTGCTGCCGGTAAAAGCCGCAAGGGCTTCTTTCGCTGCCCGGGCGGCCGCCGGGATGGTGGTGTCGCCTTCGATGATCATCGTATTGGCTTTCCATTCGGCTTCGGCGGCTTTGTATTGTAAATCCTGGTAGGTTTGTGTGTATTGATCGAGAAAATCCTGAGCCTGCTTTGAAATATCATTGTTTCCGCTACAGGCAAACAGCAGCGTCGTGAATAAAAGGCCGATAATAAACGATTTCATGGATTTCCCTCCGAAAGAAGCGGCTTTGGCAGCCGCAGAGCATTCGAAACATGGCTGCGAATTGTCAATATATCCGCTCGGTGACTGCAGTAAAGTCAACGCCAGCCCATCGGTCCCAAACCCCGCATGACTTTGCCCCGGGACATAGCCGTCAGGACAGGTCCCGGGGAGACGGCCTATCCGTGCGATGCCGGTGAACTATTCGGAAGCCATTGAGAGCTGCTCCAAATTATGAATCGATTGAATCTAAACGGTGATAATGTGTTGATATTGTTCAAGATATGAATCAGTGACGACGTTGCATCCTATGGAGCAGCCGAGCCTTTACCAATATATCATTTGCGCGGAAAATGTCAAGCGATTCAGGTATCAAGTTGTCGATTTTGCCCTGCTTACAGGAAAGGTAGGTGCAATATGTTGGATGCCTCCCGATACGTTTTTTGCTCTCTGAGAGGCGCTGAGGTCGCGGAGATTTTCTTTAATGATTCGGCATACCAGGGGCAACGTCGTTGATCAAGGAGAGAGGCGATGGTTTTTGAGCAGCCACGGATCAGCGCGGATGCGTTGCAGCACAAGTTTCCAGCTTGCTCATTCTTGAAGGCTGTCGATTCGTATCCGCGATGACCCGCGTCGTCGGTTTCATCCGTGTGCGTTGTTGTTTTTTCTCGCAAAACCGCAGAGGGAGATGCTGCGGCTCGCCCGGATGCCCGGAGAGAGCATCCAGGCGAGCCGACAGCCGAAAGAGATGCTTTTGCGCAATCCCACTATCATGGAGATTTTGAGACAGATGAGTTGAAATCAGCAAGTGCTGCATCCATGCGTTTCGCAAATTCCTCTCCATTAATAAAGCCGACCACGCGCAAGTCCCGGCGTTCTTTCCCGTCCGGCCCGATAAAGATCACCGTAGGCAGCCCTTTAATATCGAACTCTTTACGAATAGCCTGTACCGGCGGTGACGCATATTTGGTAAGGTCGGCCCGGAGGAGTAGAAATTGGTGCGCCCGCTGCTGCACCGGCTCGCTGGGAAATGTATATTTTTCCAGTTCGCGGCAGGCAACGCACCATTCAGCGGTAAAATCGATGATCACCGGCTTGCCTTCCATTTGTGCCTGCTGCAACAGTTCCTTTGAGTAAGGCTTCCAGTCATCAGCGGCGGCTGTACTTTCCGGCCATGCCAGCCACACCGCCACGGCGAGAAACGCCAGACCGACGCCCCGCCGTACCATGCCGAAATATTTAGACGCAAATTGCGTGCGGTCGATAAAGCCGATGTACACCCCACCAAGAAGCAGGACAAACGGAAGCAGATACGTCGCCAGCGTGTCCGGCATGATGGGCTCCAGAAAGTAGGCCGCCATGCCCAAAAGAATGAAACCGAAAATCTTTTTCACCCAAACCATCCATAAACCACTTTTCGGGAGTTTGGACAGTGAGCCGGTAAACGTTCCCAGGATGAGATAGGGAAGCCCGAGTCCCAATGAAAGCACAAAGAACATCCAGAAGCCGACCACAGGGTCACCCGTGGTTCCGACATAGGTCAGCAGCGCCAGAACAAAAGGACCGATGCAGGGAGCGGCAACGATGCCCACGGTTAATCCCATAAAGAGTGCGCCGAGATATCCCTGCCGGGCGCCGCCCGCCATCCGGTTGAGCGACTGGGGTACGGTGATTTCCCAGACGCCGAACATGCTGAGAGCAAGCGCCACCATCACCGCGGCGACGAAAATCAGTACCGCCGGATTTTGCAGCATCGAGCCGAACAGCGATCCGCTCAACGCCGCCACAACCCCGAGTATGGAATAAGTCACCGCGATTCCCAGAACATAAATCGCCGCCAGCAATGCCGATTTTGCCAGGCTGCCTTTTGCCTGCCCCCCGAAATAGGAAATGGTGATGGGAATCAGCGGATATACACAGGGCGTCAAATTCAAAGCCAATCCGCCCAGGAAGATGAAAAACAACGATAAAGCCAGTCCCTTTTCCTCGATCAGACCGGCAATGGTATCATCGCCCGTGTCTTCGGCGGAGGTCAGCGACAGGTCGAGCTGATCAAAAATTTCCGGATACAGCATGCTGATGGCTTCTTGCCGGTCGGCCAGTTCCAGAGTGCCGTGAAACGGCGCAGTCGCCGGCGGTAAACAGGCGACGTCGTTACAAGCCTGATAGGTTACTTCACCCCGTAATTCGATTTGCTCATGTTCGATATCCTCATCCAGTTGTACAAGCACACCGATGTAAATGGTGCCGTCATAAACCAGCAGCGAGTCTTCCGAAAAATCAAATTTAGCCATTTTGGCTTTTGGAAACACCACCCGGCGGACGGTCACCCCGTCCGTATCCTCGAAACGGACCTCGGTCGGAATTAAGAATTCATCCAGCGGTTTATCGGCGTTGATGTGCCAGCCGGGCTTAATTGTGAGTTCAATGGCTGCTTTCAGTTC
>WFVT01000170.1 GCA_015491485.1 Candidatus Zhuqueibacterota bacterium | reverse complement strand
ATCCCCGCAAATCCGCATCATCCGTTTGATCTGTGTTTCATTCAACCAATACGTGCATAAAAAACCCCCGGCACCTCCGAGGTGCCGGGGGGGTGTGTCGCCATGTTACTTCTCCCTTCCAACCAGCGAAAAGGCGAACCGCAGCAGGTGTCCGGAGACAATCGCCGTGACGGCGCCGATGGCCACGTACCACGGCCAGGCGATGGCCGTTGTGCTCACATATAGCATCACCGACAGGCCCACCAGCATGGCCAAAATCGCTTCGCGCTGGCCAATGCGCTTCGAGGACAGGCCCAGCAAAAACGCGCCCAATAGCCCGCCGTACGTAAAACTGGCAATCTTCAATCCCGCCTCGAGTACGTTGCCCCAGCTTCCCGCCATGGCCGCCACCCCGATCAGCAGCACCGCCCAGGCGATGGTCGCCAGGCGCGAGAAAAACAGCTCCTCTTTTTCGCTCCAATTTGGCCGCAAATAGGGCTTGATCCAGTCCATCATGGTGGACGAGGCCAGCGAGTTGAGCGATGAGCTGAGGGTGGACATGGCCGCAGCGAAAATCGCTGCTATCAGCAGCCCGCCGATTCCTGTGGGCATCTCCCGCGCGATGAACAGGGGAAAGACCTCGTCGTTGCGCGAAATGCTCAGCCGGTCCGGGAAGGTCTGGTAAAACGCATACAGCATCACGCCGAGGGTGAGAAAAAACAGAAATTGCAGGATGATCAAAAAGCCGGAGCTGATGAGCGCCTTCTGGCTGTCACGCACGTTTTTGCAAGCCAGCAGCCGCTGCACAATGAGCTGATCGGTGCCATGCGTGGCCATGGTGAGAAACGCCCCGCCGATGAGGCCGGAGAAAATCGTGTATGTGGTGGTCCAGCTAAATTCAAAATCGAACATCTTGAATTTGTCTGCCTGCGCGGCCAATGTGTGGATGGCCTCCCAGCCGCCGGGAATTTTGCCCAGAATCACCATAAACGCCACCGCCGCGCCGGCCAGATAAATCACGATCTGCACCGCGTCCATCCAGATGACCGCGCGCAGCCCGCCGAGGTAGGTATAAACGATGGTCACCGCGCAGATGATGGCGATGGACGTGGGATACGACAGCCCGGTGAGGATTTTCAGCGGAATTGCGGTAGCAAACAGCCGCACGCCATCGGCAAAAAGCCGGGTGACCATGAACGTGCCCGAGGCGAAGTCGCGTGTGCGCGCGCCGAAGCGTTTTTCGAGGAAAGCGTACGCCGTGTACAGCTCGCCCTGGTAATACGCCGGGATGAAAAACAGGCTGATCAGAATGCGGGCGATGAAGTAGCCAAAGGTGATCTGGATGAACGTCATGTCGCTGCCGTAGGACAACGCCGGGATGCCGATAAACGTGAGCGTACTGGTTTCGGTGGCCACGATGGACAGGCTGACCGCCGGCCAGGGCATATCCCGGCTGCCCAGAAAATAATCGCGGGCGCTTTTCTGAAATCGCGCAAAATAAAAACCCAGTGCCGCCGTACCGATCAGATATATCACTAAAATCGCGTAATCGATGCCCGAAAATCCCATGCCGCCTCCTCGGGTGCGTCGGTTTGGGGTTATCGTTTCACTTTGCGGTACCGCCCTTCGAAAATCAGGATCGTCCGGTGCTCGCCGGAGCCATACACGCCAAGGCCATCGATGAAGTACAGGCTCGCGCCGCCGATGGTGTCCACGTATTCCTTGAAAATTTCATATTTCTGCTGCTGCGGAGCGTCGTTTTTCCAGAACAGCCGTCCGGCCTGTTTCTGTCCGATTAACCGCACCACCGTGCCGTCGGCTTTGCGCACCAGGCAAACCGGCGTATCGCCGTCGAGATAATTGAGCGCGTTCGACTGTTCGATCCGACCATCGGGATAGCGATCGGTGATCACCACCTTCTGCGTGTCGCCGTCCCAGAAATAGCGCTGGTGTACCTGAATCGTCGATTTCAGCGCGCCGTTCAGGGTGAAAATCCGGAATTCGCCCATCCACTCGCCGGTGTACGGCTCGAACAGCGCACGCACCGCCGGACTCTGGGCGCGGACAACCGTAGGCGGCGTGCCGGCCAGCGTGGCCGTGATGTATGCAAGAAAAAGCCAGAAGCGGATCATGTTTTGGTTGCCTTTGTGTGCCGTTGCGACTATTTTTAAAGTTGCGCTGAATTTAGAGGACGCATCCGGCAAAAGCAAGCAGTTTGATCCGATTGCGACTGGCAGGACGGGAAGCCTGTGGGGCCCCTCCCAAAAGCCGCCAACCAACTCAAAAGGAACGTCAACATGCCCGAATTGCCCGAAGTGGAAACCATCCGGCGGGGACTGAAACCGCATTTGTGTGGAAAGGTGTTGCAGACGATCCGTGTGCATGAGCCGCGGCTGCGCTGGCCGGTGGACGAGGCCAGGCTCAAAGCGGCCATCGAGGGCCGCCGGTTGCGGAATATCCGCCGGCGAGCCAAATATCTGTTGTTTGATTTTGAGGGCGAGCAGACGCTGTTGGTGCATCTGGGCATGAGCGGTCAGTTGCGGTTGCTGCGGAAGCCGGCCGAGCTGGAACGGCATGATCACATCCAGCTATTCTTTGCAGACGGCCTGGAGTTGCGCTACCGCGATCCGCGCCGCTTCGGCATGATGGATGCGGTGGCGACAGACCGTGTGGCCGAGCATCCACGGTTGCAGCACCTCGGCGCCGAACCGCTGGATGAGAGCATCCCGGCCGAATCGTTTTATGACACCGTGCGCCAATCCCGAAAGCCCATCAAAAATTTGCTGATGGATGGCACGTTCCTCGTGGGCGTGGGCAATATTTACGCCAACGAAGCGCTGTTTTATGCGGGGGTGCATCCTGAAACTCCGGCGCACCGGCTGTCGCTGGAGAAATGGCGCGAGCTGCTGGCCTGCGTGCGGCAGGTGCTGCGCAGAGCGCTGCGCGAGGGCGGCACGACCCTGAACGATTTTGTGGACAGCCGCGGAGAGCCCGGGTATTTTCAGCTTTCACTGGCCGTGTATGGCCGCGAGGGTGAGCCGTGTCCGCAGTGCGGCTCGGCCATCCAGAAAACCGTGCTGACCGGCCGCGGCACCTTTTTCTGTCCCCGTTGCCAGCCGCTCACTGTCCCGGATTGACCACAATCGCCCGTGGCGAGCTGAAGCCGTAAACGTCGAACTGAATATTGCCATCCACATCCGTTTTCACCAGGCGGTCGTTTTCGGTGTCGGCGATCCACAGGCTGCCGTCGATGGGATCGATGGCAAGCGCCTGCGGCAGCAGCAGGCCATTGATGGTGCCGATAATGCTGAAGTCCTGCGTTTTCAGGATGCGATCATTGCCGGTATCGGCGATCCAGACGATATTCCGATGGCTGTCGATGGCGATCGCCGACGGCAGGCGCAGACCGGAGACCGCCTGGCGCGTGCTGCTGGAGTCGGTCATCCGGAAGGCTTTTTCCAGCAGCCGGTCAATCACCCAGAAATGGTTTTGCAGCAGATCGACCTGCACGTCCACCGGTTCCAGAAAACCGGTGTGAATGCGGTGGAATGAGGAGTCGATTGCCACATTGTAGCTGTCCGGCACCGCTGCCGAGAGCCGTACCACCCGGCGATTGCCGGTATCAACAACATAGACATCGCCGTTTTTCGGATCGATAGCCAGCGCGGCCGGGTGCAGAAACCCGAAAATACGCCGCAACACCAGCACGCCGTCCCGGGAGAGTTCGGTGACCCGGTTGGAATCGGTTTCCACCACCCATGCCCGGCCGTTGGTCCGGTACACATCGATATCCGCGGGGCCGCCAAAATCGGGCAAACTCGCAATCGGATTGCCTTCAAAATCGAGCAGCGTCACCCGGCCCAGTCCCGGATCCGCCACCCACACGGTACGGCGAACGGCGTCCACCGCCAGCGCCGCCGGAGTATGAAAACCGGCGATGCGATACAAAATTCGCCCCTCGCCGGACACTTTGACCACATCGCGGTTGCCGGTATCGGCGACCCACACCGATCCGGCTTCCCGGTAGGTGGTAATCACGGTGGTGTCCCGCGCTTCCGCCTGAAATTCGTCGATCACCTGCACTTCAATGCGGGTCTGGCGCGGGATTTGCGGAGCTTTCCAGAGCATGCTGTCGCCCTGTGCCCAGACAATGCGGCCGTCATCCACGCGCCACCGGAAAGACAGGGCGTGGCCATCGGAATCTATGGCGGCACATCGAAACAGCACCTGGTTGCCGATCACCACGGTGGCAGAATCCGGCGAAATACCGAGGATTTGAGGCGGCCGATTTCCGACTGAAACAAGCAGCGAATCCTGACCGGACAACCCTTCGGGATCGGTTACCGTACAAAAAATCCAAAACGACCCCGGCTGCACGGGCGCCAGCCAGACAAGGCGGGTTTTCTCTTCCGCCAAAACCTGGCCCCCGGAAGTCCGCCAGGTCGTTTCCAGGGAATCCACCGGCATTTCATCGTCGATAATCGCGGTCACGAGCAGGGAGTCTTGCGGGTTGATCATCAGGCCGCCGTCGGCCACGCGCAGTTCGATGCGTGGCGGCTGATTTCCGGGCTCCGAGGGCCCTTTTTTGCAGGCGACAGCAACGAAAATGAGGAGAATCGGGATCAGGGATCGGTGAATCGACACGGTGTCCTTTCGCTTCATGGGCATCCTATCCATTTAATTTCTATTGAAATATCGACCATCAGGATCGAAATTTAACCGGCGGAACGCAAAATCTCTGCAATGTGGGTATTATATTTTCGACATTTTTCGCAGATAGGGACGTTGATCTGTCACAGGAGGAGTAGAAAATGGGAGTGCGTTTGATCGGGCTGTTGGGTATCGTTTTTCTTTATGCATGCAGTGGGGCTTATGAAATCCGCAACAGCGGCAGCGTGGATGATCGCTGGGCCGGAAAATGGCAGGGCCTGATGCTGATTGAAAATTCGCTGCAACCGCCGAAAAGCGTTGCCCTGGAGATCGATTTTACCAGCACCCATATCCGGGCTTTTTATACCGATGAAACTGAAAAAGTGTATCGCAAACAGGTGAATAAATTGAAAATAGAAGGCGATGCGATTCGGTTCCAGGTGGCTTATGAAACTCGCCGCGGGCTCCGTGCGGTTCTGGCTTTTTCCGGAAAGCGGCAGGGCCGCAGCTTGATGTTCGAGCTGTGGGGCAGTGAAGGTGGTCGCACCCTGCGCGGCAAGTGGGAAGCCCGGCAGACCGAATTCCGCGCCGATCCCGCCGCAGCCAAATCCATCTCCCCACCCGGCGGCCGCTGATCGCCGATAGGCGCTGGCGGCATTTTATGCCTACAGGGCAGGACGGCTTGCAGGGCTTCACCTACGCCGGCGATGAAAGCAACCGTTCCAATCCAATCAATTCAATTGAACACATCCCACTAATGATATGGATTGACGTGATTTGAATATAGAGGATTCAATCGCGGCAATTTTACCGGCCGAAGCATCCGGTATTTCGAGTATGCCGGATGCTTCTGATGCGCACACCGATACCGCTATCCTTAGACTAATCGCTATGATTACACGCTGGTGTGTAACAAATTTTTAATTTGATTATCCCTCCAAAATTTTCATTAATAATGAAATTTCGTCGAAAAAGAATATGATTTCGGGGGGAATGTGCATGAGATCGAAAACGCTTTGCTGATATGGACATTGTATAGAAACAAATTCCGGGTATTGGATAAACCGTACCAAATTGTAATCATGCATATCATGCTGTAAGGAGAGGCACCATGCGTACACAACCGATGTCCTGGGCAATCCTGATCCTGAATATCATGTTCCCACTGAAGCTCAGCGCTCAATTTGAAACCACGCTTCAAGGGGGACCATGGAACCATCCAAGTACCTGGAAAGATAATGCCATTCCCGGCGCTACCGACAAAGCGATTATCAAAGGCCCGGTTACTGTGGATTTGATTACCCAGATCGGTAGTCTTGAAATCCGCTCCGGAGCTTCACTCGTGCCGGAAGTCATGAATAGCAATACGATTTACAGACTCTATGTCAAAGGGGATATTATCAACGAAGGAAGAATCGAGGGAAATAATCTATGGATTTATCCCGGCGGCAATGTTCACAACAGCGGCGTTTGGAAAACAGGACCGATCTACATTCAGGATACTGCCGTGCATTTTTTTAAGAGTTTCCCCCTGTCCCCCTTCAATCCGGCGGGAATATGGGCGGACAGCGCCACCATCCGCACCGCGGGACCGCTGGCTTTTGACAGCACCACCGTCACTGTGGATACCCTGTTCATCGGCGACCGGGGTGTCATCATGCCCCAGGATACCGTGTATTTGCAGCGGAAAACGATACTGAAAGCCAATGCGATTATCGGCAATAAACACGCCATGGTCTTCAAAGGAAATTCGTATATATGGGAAGCCCCAAAAACGAACAATACGCCGGTTCTGGACAACGTCCATCTGTACGGCACCGTATTGGTCCGGACTTCTTTGATTTTTACCGGCGAGACGGTGCTCTATGGCACGCTGCGGCCATTGAGTAATAGTAGCGCTTATTCCATGATTATGCGCGGCAATTTTACCAATAACGGAGAAGTGCAAATCGTACCTTCCGGCGGTTTGTTTTTCGAATTCTGGGGCAACGTAACCAATAACGGCCCGTTTGCTGCGCTGAATTCTTCTTTTAAAGGAGATACCACGCACGTTTTCACCATGGATCCAAATATGCCCTTCAGCGCCAGTAAACTCATTGCTTATTCCGATACGGTGGTTTCCGGTTCTTCAATCAAGCTGGACAGTACGCATGTCCAGATCCGCCGTTTTGATTTGCAACCCGGGCACTATTTGCACTTAACTCGTGGAAGCATTTTTAGTGTGGATACACTGAATGCGGACGGGAATATCTTCTTGATGAGCGGCAATTCCTATCTCAGCGAGTCGGTCAACCGAAAGACGGTTCCTATCTATCGAAATGTCACGTTCAGGGGCGAAGTCCGATTGCGTTACAGTATCAAAGTGGAAGGGCACACGCGGTTTGAAGGAACGATACGACCCTATTCATCCAATAGTCCGGTTATCGTTGCTGTGGGAACACTTGAAAACCGTGGGCAGATCGTACCGCATCAACCAAGCGGAGAGCGGTTGTTTTTTGATGTCGATGGGGATCTGTGGAATTACGGGGTATGGGAATCGTACCGGATTCAGCTTATGGGAGACGGTCCTTACACGCTGATTACCGACAGCAGCGGCACCTTTTCTCCGACGGAATTGTCTAATCCAAAAGCAACGATCCTTTCGGGTTCGAGCCTGTATTTTAATAATACCAAAGTGGTTTTGAAAAAAATGGTGCTGAATTCGGGGCATAGTTTGAATCTGGATAATCAGAGCACGTTCGCCGTTGAAACCCTGATTGGCAACGGCAACCGCGTCACTTTGTCCGGCGATTCCTATTTTAGAAATTTCTTGAATGTCCCGTTTTTCCAATTTCATGATGTCAGCCTCGAAGGAGATATTCCGCTATACGCGAACATCGCCTTTTTCGGACAGTCTGAATTGCGGGGAACTCTGTCTCCGTGGCCCGGTCTTTTGCCGACGCTGCGTTTCTATGACCGATTTCAGAACCGCGGTTCCATCCAGGCGAATAACCAGAATGATCGATTCATCATGGAAATCTACGGTGACTTTGAAAATTGGGGTGTTTGCGATGCCCTGCGGATTATGGTTCAGGGAACAAAGGATCAGACGATTTTAATCGATGACAGCACCTCGGCGATGCCCAATGTCTATTTCAAATCGGATCGCCGTGGAAGAAGCTACCAGTGGGAAAAGGATGGTTCGGTCCTGACTGACAATGCCGTCTTTAGCGGGACGACGTCTTCCAGTCTGCAAATCTCCAAATTGACTTTTGCCGATGCGGGCACATATCAGTGCCGCGTCGATTCTGCCGGTACCGTACGGTACTCCCGCAAGATTCAGGTCAATTACGGTCTCACTTCGGTGGAGCCGCCCCGACGGCCGGAAACGGATGGCAGCGGCCTTAACCCGGATGCACCCGCCGGCGAAGGACTGCCACGCGAATTTGCCCTGTGGCAGAACTATCCCAACCCGTTTAATCCCGCCACCACCATCCGGTTCGATCTGCCGGCGCGCTCGCGGGTGATGCTGCAGGTGTACGAAAGCAGCGGCCGTCTGATTCGCACTTTGGTGGACGGTGTGCTGCAGCCCGGACGTCATCGAATTCAATTTTCCGCCCCGGATCTCCCCAGCGGTGTGTATTTCTACCGACTGCAAGCGGAACCCCTTGGCAGGACGGCTCCGGGCAAAGCGTTCGTCCGGACGCAAAAGATGATCCTGCTGAAATGAGTATAGAACCAAGGGGAAGATATGTATGAAACAGCCGGTTCAAAATTTCTTGCAACCGGCTTTTTTGTTTCTGCAAAAAATTAAGATGATTGTAATAATATTGAAAAAAAATTGATAGTGAGTTTTCTGGATAAGATTGGGGGTATGAATTTCGATTAAACCACTCTATATTGGGGAATTTACTATTTTAATTCAATGATGAATTGCCTTATCTAATTTAATTCGATCAAATTGGGGAATTCTTTTTAACGGGGCGATTTTATCTCTCCAATTTTAAGAACCATCATCCCATTATTTATCTATGTCCAAAAAGATAGGGGTTAGTGCACACCTTTAAGTTATGGCAATGATTCCATTTTATTGGATTTGTCTGTAAGAATAATCGCTGATATGCCGCCTGATAGCCCCTCGTTTAATATTAAGG
>WFVT01000169.1 GCA_015491485.1 Candidatus Zhuqueibacterota bacterium | reverse complement strand
TGTTTACATTGTTTACTGCAATTGAACTCCTCGCTTTCCCTCTCTTCCAGTCCCATGGCCACGGCCTCCTCAACCGGAATGGTGACGAATTCCTCGATCTCGGCCGGCGCCACGTCGCGGTAGGTGGTCCATACCAAAAGCCGCGGGAAGGCGATATCCGGGGGCGCGGGAATGGACTTCACCGCTCGGTACCTAAACCATCATTGAAAAAGTTGAACAGCACGGCCGGAAGTAGCGCCCCAATTGATAAAAATAAGGTGATGAGCGTCGTTCCTACCGCAACGGCTTGATATCCTCCAGTAGCCGGCTGAATGAGACGGCACGAACTTTTTCATGCAAGGCGAAAGTGTGGTCTCCGCTGTGGATCACATGCAAACGAGTCAGTTTCAGATCCTCGAGCGCATTTCGCATCGAAGGGGTCAGTCGCGGCGCTGTGGTGAGTTTGATCTCAAATCCCAGGCGTTGATTGCCATGGATGACGAGCAGGTCCAGCTCCGCACCCGCATGCGTAGCCCAGAAAAAACATTGCTCGGGGCGGACTCTGAGCCGGCGAATAAGCTGTTCGAGAACAAAGCCCTCCCATGAGGCCCCGACTTTTGGATGGCCCTGCAAATCATCAAAGGTGCGGAGATTGAGCAAGGTATGCAGCAAACCACTGTCGGTCAAATACACCTTGGGCGACTTTACCTGCCGTTTGGAAATGTTTTCATGCCAGGGTTGCAACTGGCGAATGACCAGTGCTGAAGTCAGCAGGTCAAGATAGCGTCGGACCGTGGTATCCGATACCCCAAAGGAGCGCGCAAACTCGGAGGCATTCCAGACCTGACCATGATAGTGGGCCAGCATCGTCCAGAAACGCCGCAACGTGGTCGAACTGATGGTAATGCCCAACTGCGGCAGGTCTCTTTCCAGAAAGGTCCTGATGAAGCCATGTCGCCATTCATCGCTTTCATCCAAAGATCGAGCCAGGTAGGAACGCGGAAATCCCCCTCTTAGCCACAGTCTCCGATAGTTTTTCATACCAACTTCTTCCACAGAAAATCCCCCAAGTTCATGATATATAATGCGACCGGCGAGCGTTTCGGCACCCTGCCGAAGTAAGGCAGGCGAGGCACTCCCCAATACCAAATAACGCGTTTTGATTTGGGGTCTATCTACAAGCACCCGCAAAATGGGAAAAAGGTGTGGCTGCCGCTGAATTTCATCGATGACTACCAGACCGCGAAGGTCTTTGAGAGCCAGCATGGGATCCGCCAGGCGGGCTTCATCTTCAGGATTTTCCAGATCGAAATAGGTGACGGGCCCCCTCGCCTTTGCGATATAGGTTCGAGCCAGAGTGGTTTTGCCGACCTGCCGTGCTCCAATAATGCCGACGACCGGATACCTTGAGAGCAGCTTGTGAAGGGTTTGAAGTTCTTCTCTGCGTTCGATCATACAAATTACCTTGAAAATTCTGCATTTATGTTTGATTTTTCAAGGTAATAAATCATAAAAACTGAATCAAGAAAAATCAATAACTGCAAGTCAATCATTAGAAAAATGCCGTTTCAGTCCGTGGGAGACTCGTGAGCGATATTCCGCCGATCAAAATTGCAATCGGAAAAACCATCGCCGTCGCCGCCGAGCTATAGGCGGTAAAACGAGAGCTGTGCTTGCCAGGTCAATGGCTTTTGACCCGTTTGTTTTGGTTTTCTTGAGCCGCGGATCATAACGGATTGGTGCGGATTCAGGGATTATCGATTTCACATTGTCCTTGAGTTTGAAGAGGGCTGGATTTTCTTCAGAAAACCGCTACCGAATCGGCAAAAAATAAAAATATCCGTGTAACTCCGTGTTCATCAGCGGTTGATTATAAAACCATCGCATTCCATATTGAAGAATGGCCGGGATCCAGGAGGGCCGTTGCATCGATCAGCGAAAAGGCTCCCCCTCTCTGAGAACTTTTTGCCCTCAATGCCCACTGATTCCATTTAATTCGCCTCCCCTGTCGCAGAAACAAATCCCGCTAATTTTGTTCATCCAGTCAAAAACGCCTTTGACTGGATAGACCAGATCAACCGGTTATTACCATGAAGCTCCCCTCATTTGAATCATGATAAAAAATTCGTTTCTTTTCAAATCATCTGCTTTATGTACAGATAAGGCTCTGCGTCCCCTGCGCCTATGCGAGAATGAAAGCGAACACCAATAAAAACGGATGACTCAGATAATCCCGGATACAAACGGCAAAAGACAACCATTCTGAAAGACACCGCTAACTTTAGGCACCAATCAATTCATGCGATCCGATTTTCCTTTGGATGAGACAAATCCGCGTACAATCCGTGTTCATCCGTGGCTGATTGATTTTTCACTCGCCCATGTTTATTCGACAATACGGATAGGTGCATCGTGAACCATGGTATAGTGATTGCTGATGATGACCTGTTCTCCTTCTTTCAGATTAAACCTGGAACTCAAGATTTCCACGTAATCTTCGTTTTGCCGTCCAAGCTCCACATAGCTCCAAACCGCACGCAGTTTACCTTCATGATCTTTTCTGGCAATAAACACCACCGGCCGCTGATCTCGAAAAACCACGGCTTCACGCGGCACCAAAAGACGATCAGGATAGATTTTGGCATCGAGACGCACGCTGGCGTGCATGCCCGGCAGGATTTTGTGCTTTGGATTGGGCAGCAAGACGGTCGCGCGCCGGACTTTTTTCTCCTGATCCACCACGGGATTGACCGTCCATATCTTCCCTCTAAAAACCTCATTGGGAAAGGCTGAAAAGCGGGCTTCCGCCCGGCGGCCGGGCTGAACGAGCGCGATCTGCGATTCAAGAACATCAATATCGATCAACAGCGAATCCAGGTCAAACAGGGTGAAACATTCACTGCCGGCGTTCAATTGCTGTCCAGCCTGAATTTTAAGATTGCCCACCACCCCCGAAAACGGTGCAATCAAAATCGTGCGCTGAAGGTTCAACATGGCTTTTTCCACGGCCAATAGCGCCGCTGAAAGCCCGCTTCGGGTGGCTATGAGAGATTTCTTATGCGCTTCGGCAAACATTTTTGCTGCAGCATATTCCCGTTCCGCTAAAAGATAGGCTTCTTTGGAAATCCGGCCCGCCTGCCACTCGTCTTTGGCCTGCTGAAAATTGGCGAGGGCTTCTTCTAAATCCAGAAAACTTTCCCCTTGGGTGCGAATGAGGGCCTGACGACGCTCTCCAAGTTGCTCTCCATATTTCAAGGTTGCCTGTTTCAGGGCTTCTTCCGCTTCTTGAAGCACCAGGCGATATTCCGCATCGTCTAATTGAAGCAGGGTATCGCCCGCTACGACGGCATCGCCTTCTTTTACGCGCAGTTGCGAGATGCTTCCAGCTACTTGCGTGGTCATGGTTAATTGCCGAAAGGCGCGTGTTGTTCCGGTTGCTGTTATCCGAACGACCAAATCACGTCGCATGGCCGGAGCAACCTGCACCGGAATGGGAGCCTCAGCGCCGATATCAGGGGATGTCAGATCCGTTTCGGTTTCAGAAGGGTTTTCACCCGGAACCAATGCATTCCAGCCGGCATACACAATCAGGACAATCAACAATAAAATGGGGATCCATTTATAGAATGTAGCTGAGTTCATGCCATCCCTCAATTCTTTGGTACCATCATTTTTGCCGGTTCTGAGTTGGTTGATTTCACGGCCTGATTTAACGGTAACACGAGATGGCAAACCGCCGATCAGGATGAGGTCTGCGGTGGGATTTCAGTGTTGTTCATCGAATCCGATGCTTAGCATTCCCCTACCCGTATCGATTTCTATGTGATGGAAAATGGAGTCATCGATTTCATGCGGCTTTACAATGAATCTTTATAAAAACCTTCAGAAACTTTTCTATTATATAACTCATTTTTCTTGCATTGTCAAATAATTTTGCAGGTCCCATTTTATTCAATGTAGTTCTTCCGGCGTTTGGTCGTCGGAAATCTCAAACCTGCGATATCGTATCCGCCCGGTTGAAGTACAGATTGGTTTTCAGAGCGCGGAGCCAGCCTCACCAGGAGGATAGTGTGAAGGCATCCTCGCTGAAAGTTTCATCGAATGCGATACGTCCCCGCCGAGCGACTCACCCTCGGCCGGAGGCCTCGGGTTAGTTAAAAAATTTGGGATTTTGCGATCTGCCGGTAAGTATGCAATTTGGATCGGCGTGGAAACCTTGCCACAGGCTCAAAGCCTTTGAAAGGTACCGCTTCATGAGTTGCCACTGCCGGGGTGTTCTTCACCGCACGGATACAGCGCTTCTTGTCCCACCGGTCGCAGTAAAGAAATCCCGTATATCTTGTTAATCCCCTCAAAAAAACCAGTTTTTGACAGGATGAACCTGTTCCACCGGAAAGCATTCTCTGCGCGCCCTGCACCTCTGCGAGAGCGTACGATCAAAAGCGCATTCTGTTTGATTCTGAAATTGCGTCGTCGCGGAGTTGACCCCGCGCCTGATGCGAGGCTCCTCGAAATGACGGATGTGGTTGCATCCCCAACACTTAACCGGAGCGAGGCGAATAGACTCATTTTTTCAATTAAAAGCATCCGTATTTCAGACACAAGCTGGAAGCTTGTGCTACAAGTGCATCCGTGATCCAGCCGCAAGCATTGGTGGCAAGTTTGCAGACCAGTGCCTTTCCGCCAAAGACACAAGCTGGACGCTTGTGCTACAATGCATCCGTGTTTCATCCGCGTGTATCCGTGGCTTATAAAAAAATCATAGGTATCTTGTATTGGAATGAAAAACGGGGGAATATTCAGATAATTTAGCGAATAGGCTCGCATTCCGAAAAAAACCACCAATCCATTTTCACCAGCGGTTACCGGCCTGGTGCACAAACGGGCAGCGACCATCTTTTCCAAAAAGACAGCGCGAAAGCCGCCGGTCAGCTTGCGTTGCGAGTCACTTCCCTCTTGCTCCGCGCCGGTGGAATGGCTATATTTGGCCATCACAACCAAACAGGATTTTGCCATGTCCGTTCTGAAACCCAACATCGAATTGCCCGATATTCTCGAAGCGCTGCGCCGCGATCCGGCGTTTATGCGAAATGTCACCCACTGGGAGCATCTGCCGGCACAGACGGCGCGTTACGGTCCCTTCCCACCAAACATGCAGCCGGAGCTCAAACAGGCACTGGAAAAACGCGGCATCCGTCAGCTCTATTCGCATCAATCGCAGGCCATCGAACACACGCTGGCCGGCAAAAACGTGGTGGTGGTCACCCCCACCGCTTCCGGCAAAACCCTGTGCTACAACATCCCGGTGCTGAACCGCATCTTGACTCAACCCGAAAGTCGCGCGCTGTATCTGTTCCCGACCAAAGCGCTGTCACAGGATCAGATGCACGAAGTGCATGAGATTGTCACGGACATGGGCCGCGATATCAAAGTTTTCACGTTTGACGGCGACACACCACAGTCCGCGCGCAAGGCCATTCGCACCGCCGGCCACATCGTGGTCACCAATCCGGACATGCTGCATCAGGGCATTTTGCCGCACCACACCCTCTGGATCAAGCTGTTCGAAAATTTGAATTACATCGTCATTGATGAGATCCATCACTACCGGGGCGTGTTCGGCAGCCATCTGGCCAATGTACTGCGGCGTTTGCGGCGCGTGTGCGACTTTTATGGCAGCAAGCCGCAATTCATCTGTTGCAGCGCCACGGTGGCCAATCCCAAAGAGCTTGCCGAAAAACTGATCGAAGCGCCGGTCGAACTGGTGGATGACAACGGCGCGCCACGCGGCGAAAAACACTTCATTTTTTATAACCCGCCGGTGGTGAATATGGAACTGGGCATCCGCGCCAGCAGCGTCAAAGAGAGTCAGAAAATTGCGCAGCGTTTTTTGAATGCCGGCGTGCAGACCATCGTCTTTGCCCGGTCGCGCAACCGCGTGGAGTTGCTGAGCAAGTATTTGCAGGAGGCGGTGCAGCGCAACGCCAGGTTGCAGGGGCGGATCAAAGGATACCGCGGCGGTTATTTGCCCGGCGAGCGCCGGGACATCGAAAAGGGGTTGCGAACTGGAGAGCTGTTGGGCGTGGTTAGCACCAACGCCCTGGAGCTGGGCATCGACATCGGCCAGTTGCAGGCCTGTGTGATGAGCGGCTACCCGGGCACCATCGCCAGTGCCTGGCAGCAGGCCGGCCGCGCCGGGCGCAAGACCGGGACCTCGGTCGCCGTGCTGGTGGCCTCCTCTTCCCCGCTGGATCAGTACATCATCCACCATCCGGATTTCTTTTTCGGACGGGCTCCGGAATCGGCAATGATTGACCCGAACAACCTGCTCATCATGATGAGCCACATCAAATGCGCTGCGTTCGAACTGCCGTTTGTGGAAAATGAAAAATTCGGCTACGGCGATTTCGTCGTGGATGCCACTCAAGAAATTCTCGAATACCTGCAGGAAAAGGGCGTGCTCCACTTCGCCGATGGCAAATGGCACTGGATGGCCGAAACCTATCCCGCCGAGGCGGTGTCGCTGCGCAGCGCCAGCACTGAAAATGTGGTCATCATCGACCGTACCGGCGAGGAACGGGTCATCGGCGAGATCGATCTGGTCAGCGCGCCGCTCTATGTGCATCAGGATGCCATCTACATGCACGGCACTGAAACGTATCATGTGGATCGGCTGGACTGGCAGCGGAAGAAGGCCTACGTGCACCGCGTGGAATCCGATTATTACACCGACGCCCAGATCAAATCCAGTCTGAAAGTGCTGGATGTGTTTCAGCATGAAGATATTCCGGGCGGCGGCAAGGCGCACGGCGAGGTCAGCGTCACCACCGTGCCGACCATGTACAAGAAAATCCGATTTCGCACGCATGAAAACATCGGCTGGGGGCCCATTGAACTGCCCGAAATGGAGCTGCAGACGTCGGCTTACTGGTGGGAACTGGATGCGGATATTCGTGAGGTACTGGAACTATCCCAGGATGAGCTGGGCGATGCGCTCAAGGCTGCGGCCAATGTGCTCGGCCAGGTCGCGCCTATTTTCATCATGGCCGATCCGGGCGACATCATCACCCTGCCCATGGTACGCAGCCCTTTTACGGATTTGCCCACGGTGTATATTTACGAGCGCTATCCCGGGGGAGTGGGGTTCTCGCAAAAACTGTTTGATTGCCACGATGATTTGTTGAAAGCCGCTGCGGATGTCATCCGCCATTGCCGATGTGAGACCGGCTGTCCGAGCTGCGTCGGGCCGGTGCTGGAAGTGGGGGAGCACGGCAAGGAAGCGGCCCTGCGGCTACTGGAATTTCGCCGGGATGATAGGAAGGCGGCAAATTGACAGGGACATCCCCCCAAAGGGGCGACAACCTTAAATTTGAAGGCGGCCGCACAAAGAGGATGAAGCTATTGGGATCCTTCACGGGCGGCCAGTACGCGCTTAAAACCACGG
>WFVT01000168.1 GCA_015491485.1 Candidatus Zhuqueibacterota bacterium | reverse complement strand
GGGACAAAATTCCTCAATCCGTCGGCGGAGGACGTTATCCCCATCCAGCCCACACATTTTTTTGCCGGCTTTGTTGATATACAGCACCTGACCGTCCAAGGAAGCGATGCCAACAAATTCATTGCTGTTTTCGACCAGTAGCGCCAATTTTTCCTGCTCTTCCCGGATACGGTTGCGTTCCTGCAACGCCTGCTCCAGTTTGCGTTTCTGCTGCTCAATTTCGGAGGTGCGCTGGGCCACCAATTTTTCCAGCGCCAGATTCTGGCGGCGAATTTTCCGGATGCGATAGCGGTATGCACCAAAGATCAGGGAAATCACAAACAGACCGCTGGAAAGTGCGAACCACCAGGTCATCCAGAACGGCGCCAAAATGTTAAAGCTGGCGGTGGCCGGAGCCGACCATTCGGAATCGTATTTGCGTGCCTGAACCTCCAGGGTGTATTCACCGGGCTGAAGATGCGTATAATTCACTTCATAGCTATCGAGATAGTGCCATTGGTCGTCCAGGCCCCGGAGCCGGTAGCGGATGGCGATGTGCTGCGGATTGATGTACGACAACACCGAGAAATGAGCGAAGAGCTGGTTATTTTCGTATTGAACCTGATGATGTTGACCCGGAAAAACCTTTTCAGCGCCGAAGGCAAGATAGCGGATTTTGACCACCGGCGGGTCTCCACGGGAAAAGTCGTATCTGGGATTATAATGGCTAAGCCCTTCCGCCGTGCCGAACCACAGCGTTCCGTCCGCGTCGGCGTAGAAACCGCCGGCATTGGTTTCGTACCCGACAAAGCCGTCTTTCTTTCCGTAATTGACAAAGGTCCTGCCATTGAAACGATCCACCCCGCGGGCGGTGCCGATCCAGATGTTGTTCTCCTGATCCACGCCCAGCGAATAAACGGCGTCATTGTAAAGCCCATCGGCTGTGGTGAACGTCCGGAAGGTGCGCCGATTGAAGCAGGTAACCCCGCGTGAGGAATGATACCCAAACCAAATCCGGCCGGTATGATCTTCCACTAAATAATAGGGCTGATTATCCGCCAGTCCATCCCGGACGGTATAGGTCTTCCAGGCTGTTCCGTTCCATACCGAGAGGCCGCGATCGCCGGAAACCCAGACATGCCCCTGATGATCCACCAGCAACCGCGCATTGGAAAATGTTTGATTTTCCACCCGGATTCGCTTGAGTTCGGCGCCGTCCCAGGTGTAAACTCCGTTCCGGTTGGTTGCAATCCAGACCGTTCCGCTGCTATCCTGCGCCAGGTGATTGACGCGCCCCAGTTTTTTGAAGCGTTCCGGCCGGTGGAATGTTCGTCCGTCATAAATGTTCAAGCCGCCATAGGATGCAATCCACAGGCGGTCCTCCCGATCCACCATCAAAGCAAGGATGACGTCATCGGCGAGCCCATTTTCTTTATAAAATGCCTGCCAGCGTCGGCCGTCAAATCGCGCCAGACCGTTATAGGTCCCGACCCACAAATATCCCCGCCGGTCACGGACGATAGGACGAACGTTCTTGCTCGGCAGTCCGGTCTCGTCAGTATAATTGGTAAATGGACGACCGATGAATTTGGCGACTCCGCCGAATCCACCAATCCATACAATTCCTTCCCGATCCTCGGTAATATCCATGACGGATTGAAACGGAAAGCCGTTTTTCTCTTCAATAAACTCAACCTGATCCCCCTCAATTTTGCCAAGGCCGTTGAGCGTGCCGATCCAGATCGTGCTGTCCCGCCCGGCAAAAAGGCGGGTAATGCGCTGTCCCTGGAAATAGCGTTCGGAGCGGTATTCGTGCAGGCGCGCCCCGTTTTCGAATGCCAAAACCCGATCGTCAAGTCCGACCCAAAGACGGCCTGCGGGATCAATGGTCAGAGAGACCACCCAATTTTGGGCAAAAGAAGAATCCGGAAAGGGCTGAAAGCTGCCCGCCATTCTCCGGTAGAGTCCGTGCGATGTAGCCACCCATACCGTCCCCGCATCATCCACCACGATGGCGGTGATGCGTAACCGAGGTAGGCCTTCGCTTGTTTGCACATGCCTGACAAGACGGCCATCCCAAACACACAGGCCGTTCCAGGTACCGATCCACAACTTGCCTTGCGAATCGAACGCCAGGTCGGTGACCCGTTTGTCGTATAAAAGCCGAGACGGGAAAGGCTGATCGAATTGCCGGCCGTTCCATCGACTGACGCCGCCGTTGGTGGCAATCCAGATATTGCCGGAGGAGTCCTGAGTAATGGCATTAATCCAATCGTTCGGAAGGCCGTGGCGGATGCTGAAGATTTCGAATTGTTGACCGTCGTAACGGTTCAGACCGGCCTGTGTGCCGATCCACATGAATCCGTCGCGGTCTTGGAACAGAGCCTGACCGGCCAATTGTGACAATCCATCATCGCCGGTGTAATTGCGGAAGTAGTAGCGTTGCGCGTACGTCTTTTCAATCCATCCACCGGTAAGCAACATCCCGGCAGCCATGACACCCACCGCCCACATCTGCAAACCAATGATGCGTTTCATCAATCCCATGCAAATCCCCTGTGCCGGTTCATTTATTTATAATGAAAGCAACGATCATTGCTGATGAAATTACCGTTTAATCTCCTTTTCATCTCCACGGTTACCAATTTTCATCCAATCTATTTGTCACCACAATGGCACATGAGTTTCAGATATTCATCATAGCTATCGGCACCGGCATGAAAAATAATTATTGCGAAATGATAAAAAGAGGCATGAAAATCAGAAAATAAAAAAGGCCATTCCGGTTTTTTCCGGAATGGCCTTCAATTCAGTGGAGGAGTTCGATATCAGCTACAGCCGCTGGTGGCGCCGCAGGTGACGCACTTGAGGCAGGTGCCGTTGCGCACCATGGTCAGGCTGCCGCACGATTCGCAAATGTCGCCGGTGTAGCCCTGCAATTTAGCGGTGGCCACCTGCGTCTGCAGAGTCGGCTTGGTTTGCAGTTTGTCTT
>WFVT01000167.1 GCA_015491485.1 Candidatus Zhuqueibacterota bacterium | reverse complement strand
CCCTGGCAGGGCTTCCGCCCCTGCCAGGGTTAGGATTGGACGGATTTCAGCGTCAAGGGTACACTCATCGCGGGGATAGGCGAAAATTTAACTCTGCCAGCGATTAGAACGCTGGCAGAGTGGCGTCACGCTGGCAGAGTGGGTTTCACCGGGGCCCTTCCTTTTCAAGTCATTCAAATAGTCTCCCAATGCCGTTGTCTGGCAGGTTTGTAAAAGCTCCGCAGGTTTTCGCGTTGCGTTTATTCGGCAGATGGCTTATATTACGATTTTGCAAAGAGTTGTTCGCTCCTAACCAATCGTTCCAATATGCAATATTTTTTACGGTGTGCCGGCCAATGCACGGCCCTATTGCTGATGGTCATACCAGTAGCGCTGGCTCAATCACCGCAGGAAATCGGGCAAAAGCTCATTTTCCAATCACAAAAAGCGGCGCTGGATGGTGATGCGGTACGGGCGACCCGGCTGTTTGAAGAAGGACTTAGCTATCCGCTGCCCGATACGCTCTTGAACCGGCTGTTCCTCGATATTCAGGATATTTTGAGCCAACAGCAAAAGCAGCAGTGGCGGCAATCGCCCGACCGTGCGGCGTTTTTGCGGCGGTTCTGGCGTGAGATGGACCCCACACCGGCCACACCGGAAAACGAGCGGTACGTGGAGCACTATCAGCGTCTGGCGTATGCGCGCGATCACTATCCTTCGGCGGAAGCCCGCGGCTACGATGACCGCGGAATGATCTATGTCCGATTCGGTCCACCGGATGAGGTGTTCGTGCAGCCGTCGGACAATTTTTTCCGGGGCACGGAAAGCTGGCTTTATCACCGCCTTGGCAATGTGAGTTTCGATTTCATTGAATTTGGAGCGACGTACGAGCTCAGCAGCGATTTCCGCCGGGCGCTGGTAGCCGTGCCGTTTGATTTGCATGATAAAATCCGCATCATGCGGGACTTTTTTGCCGAACGCAGTGAACTTGGCGTGCAATACAGCCGCATCTATGACCGCTTTCAGAATGCGCTGGACCGGGAACAGACCGCCGGTGATCCGCTGGATTTGCTGATGGTCAATCAGGTGATCAGCGAGTACCTGAACGAGGTGGACGCCGAGCATGAAAAATTGCCGCCAAGCTCAACCGATGTGGGGCGTGGTGCGAAACCGCTACAGTTCGGCTTTTCTTTTGCCCGCTTCTATGACCGGCAGAGCAGCCGGTTGGAGTTGTACTATGGTGTACCTTTGCGAGAGCTCCATTTCAATACCGGCGAGGATGGCTGGCTGCACAGCACGCTTGAGGTCTCATTCCGCATTCTCGATCCGGCGCTGAATCCAGTCGTACAGGACCGCAAAAGCATCCCGCTGCGCGTACGCGACCGTGTGGCGCTAGATACCACCGATTATGTGGGGCAACTGACGTTTTTCCTGCAGCCGGACTCGTATCGCGTGGCGGTGCAAATGAGCAATCCGGAAAGCCGCAAAAAGCAGTATTTTTCTTTGCGGATTCCGCTGGAACCGTATCCGCACGGGAAACTGGTGATGAGCGACCTGCAATTTGCTCGCCGCATTCTTCGCGATAGTATTCAAATCCAGCACCGTGCAGTCAACGGCAAGGCGCGTGGCTTTATGAAGCAGAACACCTTTGTCGAACCGTATCCTTATACCCTGTTATCTGCCGATCAGCCGGTGGAGCTTTATTACGAGGTGTACAACCTGTCGTTGGATCAAAAAGGGCGGGCGCGGTACCGGATTGAATACCGGATTACCGGTGAAAAGCATTCAGGCGGCCTCGGCGGGCTTCTGAAAGCGCTCAATCCGTTTGTGCAGCGCAGCCGGACGTCCATCACCACCACCTATCGCCGGGAGGCCCGTGGCGATTTGCAGCGCGAAGTGTTGAAGTTGGATTTCAGCGATCTGGCGCCCGGAAATTATCTGTTGCAGGTGACCATTACCGATCAAATCTCCGGTCAGAGCAGCCGGCGAATCAAGCGTTTCCGGCTATTGAGCAGAAAGCCGTAGCAGGTTCCGCCTCGAAAGAAAACACGCTGAAACCTTTGTTTAAATTGCGTCCAGCGCCGTCATCGTTTTGGGCTGCACCGATCGGCATACCGGTTCTCAGATAGAGGTGAAGAAATCGACAACATGCGTTTGATGGTTCGGATCGAGATGAGGAAGGGAGATGAACGTTGGCACGGAATAGCAGATTGACAACCCGAATGACAAACATACGTGAGACTCTGTTTTTTACCGCACTCCTGGTTGGATTGGGAACGTTCTCATTCAGTGCATACAGTCAGCCCGGGCCGTGGAAAGCCATCGGGCCATGGGGGGCGGAAATTCAGGCTGTGGCGGTGGCACCGTCCGATCCGGACGTGCTGTATGCCGCCGATGCAGCGGGAAACCTGTATAAAAGTACGGATGCCGGACAGAGCTGGCAAAGTTTGACGCCGGTGGCCGTGGCGGTGCGCTCGCTGGCGATCGATCCGCGCAATCCCAACCATGTTTACATCGGGACGGATATTTTCGGGGTCATGCGGACCTTCGACGGCGGCGCCAACTGGGAAAAGTACGAATCCGGCCTCGATGATGATCCGTTCGTGTATGCCATCGCCGTGCATCCGCAGAATCCGGATCTGGTTTACGCAGGTACGTTCAAAAGCAAGGGCAAAGGCGGGGTGTACCGCAGCATCGACGGTGGGCGCACCTGGCTGCCGATGCGTCGCGGCCTGCGCGATGCCAATGTGCTCTCGCTGGCTATTGATCCACGGCGGCCGAATATTTTGTATGCCGGGATATACAAAGGCCGGCACGCGCTTTATCGCAGCAATGACGGCGGTGATACCTGGAAGCCGATTGCCGAGGGCATCGGGCAGCAGGACGTGTTCGCCGTTGTCGTGCATCCGCAGAAGTCGAGCGTGATTTACGCCGCCACCGGCGGGGCAGGGGTGTTCAAGAGTGAAAACGGCGGCGCGAGCTGGCGTCCGGTGAACCGCGGCTTGATCAACCTGGATGTCCGCGCACTGGTTCTCGATCCCGGCAATCCGGAAATCCTGTATGCCGGCGGGGCGCTGGGTATCTACAAAACCCTCGACGGCGGCCGGCAGTGGTTTCGAGTCAACCACGGCCTGACCAATCAGATCGTGGTGAAGCTGGCCGTTGATCCGCAGCGCCCGGAACGGATTTACGCCGGCACCCTGGGCATGAAAGCCGATAAGCAGCGAGGGAGCTTCATCGGCGGCGTTTTTCGCTCCACCGATGGGGGCAAACAATGGCAGTGGGCCAGCCGGGGCATCCTGAGCGCCGACGTGCGCGCCGTTTGTTTTGATGCATTTAATCCGGAAATGATTTATGCCGGGGTGTTCGATTATGGCGTGTTTATGAGTACCGATGGCGGCCGCACCTGGAATGCCAACGAGGAGCGGCGAAATCTCGGTCTGACGGATCCACAAATCCTGGATCTGTCGGTGGACCCGCAAAACCCGGGCACCCTGGTGGCGGCGACTCTCAATGGAGGCATTTTTAAAAGCCGCGATTATGGTGTGCACTGGCGGCAGGTGTGGGACAAAGGCCGGGTGCAAATGCTGGTGCGGCCGAAGCAGCGTCCTGAACGAATTTACGCGGCATCGTTTCCGGCCGGGGTGCTGCGCTCCGAAGACGGCGGCGAATCCTGGCAGCCGGTTGGACTGGATATCCCGGGCATTTTTGCCCTGGCGGTGGATCCGACCAATCCGGATGTGCTCTATGCGGGCATCAATGCGCCGCCGCCGGAAGGGGGACTGTACAAATCCACTGATGGCGGCCATAACTGGCAGCGCATCGACCGCGATCTGCCGAACACCATGTTCCGCGCCATCGCCGTGCATCCGAAGCGACCAAACACGGTATATGTCGGTACTTTAGAGCAGAAAAAGCCTGCGGCCCCCGGAGTACTGTACCGCTCTCTGGATGGCGGCGAGACCTGGGAGCGGGTGACCGAACAGGAGTTCGAGACCTATGTGCTGTTGATCGATCCGAACCAGCCGAACATTTTGTACAGCGGCAAGCTGGTGAAAGGCGTGTTCCGCAGCACGGATGCCGGTGTGACGTGGGAGGATGTCAACCAGGGGCTGGACAACACCAACGTGCTGGCCATGGCGCTGCATCCGAAGCATTCTGAGAGATTGTATGTAGGCACGGTAGGTGGTGGGATTTATGTGCGCGATTTCAGCCGGAAAGCGCAAACCGCCGCTGACGGCGGTTCAACCATTCCCGATTTAAGCCGTTCTTTGGCGGTCATCCCTGAACCGGGCGGCGTTATTTTGCACTTTAAAGCGCCAGCGCGCCGCGGCGAGCTGGAAATCCTGAACGCCACCGGTGAGGTGGTGCGCACCATGCACGTGCTGGGCAACGCAAACGGCCTCACGGAGGTTCACTGGGACGGCCGGGATCAGCAGGGCAATGAACTGCCCGCCGGGGTGTACGTCATTCGCATGCGCATGGGAGGGCAGACGCTGCAAAAGAAGGTGCTGCTGTTGCGGTGACGTTTTAAACATGATTTGCCGTATCTCTGCAAACACCCGGTTTGGTGGAATATCAAACCCCGATCCATCCGCCTGAATTCATTTCACCAGGCTTTGAAACCGCTGCAGCAGCTTTTCCAGTGCCTCCTGGTGGATCTCGATGGTGTAGCGAGCACGCAGCTCGCGCATCCATTCGCGCCGGGCTTGATTCTTCAGGCGGCGCCAATCACTCATGCGCAACGACGTTTTCTGCTGTTCCCGGGCTAATTCATTGGCGCGTACCTCGATGACGCGATTTTCCATTTCCTTGCGCAAAAGCGATGCCTCTGCTTCTTCAGCAAATTTCTGAAAAACCGGGTGTTTGTCCAATCCGCGTTTTTTTGCCTCCAGGATAAAAAGTTCCATGCGACCGGTGCTCTCCAGCCAATTGCCAATTTGCTGCGCCGTTTGGAGTCTGTAAAAATGCTTGCCGAGATCTCGAACCGTGATCGCACCGCCATCAAACGACGCCAGTGCAAGCGCCATATCCTCCTCGCTGAAAACATCCTCAAACCGGAGCGGCGGCTGTTTGGGGTCGCGGGGCACGTTGCGGAGTTTTTCCATGACGTAAATGATGTTATTCTGGTTGAGCTGAAAATGGTACTGTGTTTTGAGTGCTTGTGCCGTGGAATCCAGCGCGCCTACCAGCTCCCGCGCCTTTTCCCGGCGAAGTTCATTGAGGATGCGCTGGCGGGCCTCAGGATAGGGCGGCACGATAATCGGCCGATCGCCGATGACCTGCAGAATGTGGTATCCAATTTCCGTGCGGACCGGTCTGGAAATTTGTCCCTTTTGGAGGCTGTAGGCGGTCATTTCAAAGGGGGAAGGGCGCCATGAAATGAAGCCGATATCTCCGCCTTTGCTTGCGCTGTGCCGGTCGCGGGAATATTTTTTAGCCATAGCCGCGAAATCAGCCCCGTTTTCAAGTTCACGCCGGATGGATTCGATTTCGTTCAACACTTTTTGCTGTAAAGGCTCGGGAGCGATTGGATTCAGGGGAATAAAAATGTGTCTGACGCGGAGCTCCTTTTGAAGGAAGTTGTAATATTGCCGAAGGGTACTTTCCGAAAACCGCTGACTATAAACGATTTCATTCAGCGCAAAATTATACAATTGCAGTTTTCGTTCTTCCGCCAGAGCTTCCCGAATGTCGGGATGTTCCGGCAGCCGCTCACGATAAGCCTCGAGCACGATGAGGCGCTTTTCGATGAGTTCGTCCAGCTTATCGCGCAATGATTCGAGTGTGGCGAGTTTGTAAACGTTCTTGGGTTTGAAATCGGTGTAGGCGCGCTCCAGTTCTTTCAGTGTAATTCCTTCTCCCTCTACATGGGCGACATAGATAGGCTTTTCGGACCGGCAGCTTACGACTGAAACGCCGAAAATCAGCAGCAGAGGCAATATGCGTGTGAGCTTCATGGGGTTTCTCGGTTTCTGATTTGCAAAAGCAATCGGATATTTGTAAATTGCGAAAGCAATCGGATAAAGGGATTTGAAAAATTTGAATTAATGTAACCATTGAAACCGGTCTATTGCAAGACTTTCTCCCCCGTTATGGCGCTCTCTCAGAAAACACAATCGTTTTTGAATAGCCTGGGTATGTTCGGCTGGAAATTGGGGCTGGACCGGATGTGGGCGATTGTGCGCGAATTGGGCATGCCACAAGACCGCTTTAAGGTCATTCACATTGCGGGCAGTAACGGCAAAGGCAGTGTGGCGCGCATTTTGGAAGCGGTGTACTTGAAACAGGGATACCGCGTCGGAGTGTATCTGTCGCCCCACTTGATCAGCCCAACCGAACGCATCCGCATTCAAGGACGGGCCATCTCGGACTCGGCATTTGACAGCGTATTGCAAAACATCCGTCCGGTGCTCGAACGCCATCAGGCAACCTATTTTGAAGCCTTGACGGCCATGGCCTTTACAGCATTCGCCCAAAGCGAGGTGGACCTGGCGATCGTAGAAACCGGCCTTGGCGGACGATTGGATGCAACCAATATTGTTCAGCCTTGCGCCACGGCGATTACCTCTATTTCCCTGGAGCACCGTCAGTATCTTGGCGATCGTCTGGAGGCCATTGCAGCGGAAAAAGGGGGGATCATCAAGCCGGAAACGCCCTGCATCGTCGGTGAATTGCAGCCGGAAGCGATGGCGGTAATCGCTCAGATTTGCAAGCAACAACACGCTCCTTTGATTCAAGCCCGGGAGCAGGTGGGGGCGGAAGCCCGGAAGCGGTATTTTGCCGGTATGGAGCTGACCATCCGGTGGCCCGGTCATGCCCTGCTGGTGGCACAAACCCGCTTACTGGGACGGCATCAGGTGACCAACGTTCGGACCGCGCTTGCTTTGATCGCGGCGCTGCAAACGAAATTCCCTGTGCGCTTGCAGGCGATTACAGACGGCCTTGCCTCGGTGGTGTTACCGGCTCGGATGCAGGTGGTGCAAACGGATCGATTGATGATTTTGGATGTAGCGCACAATCCGGAGAGCATGCAGGCGCTGGTGGAAACCCTGATCGACCTTGCTCCGGATAAGCGCTGGCTGGTACTGATCGGTGTGCTGCAGGATAAGCAAGTTGATGACATGCTGGAGCCCTGGAAACAGTTGTCTGCAGAATTTTTATGTGTGCAACCGCCTTCCGATCGAGCACTGGACGCCCACACGCTACGGGATATGCTGCTCGGCCTGTCCCGGAGAGCGGATGCGTTTGCGAGTCTGGAGGAAGCCGATTCCGAAGCCTGGCGCCGCATTAAAACCGGCCGCGCCGATGCTCTGGTGGTTACCGGTTCACATTATACCGTGGGTCCTTTTATGCAGATGAAAAAGATCCGGGTTCCGTAAAAAAAGCTTGACTTCATTTAAGCAAATTTTGTATTTTGCAGCATCTGGAACGCCGACACAACTTCAAACCAGCCCCAAATAACAGAACTCTAGCCTATTAACCTTCAGAATTTCCCGAAACCATCAACTACAATGGCAAGAGTATTTCTCAAAGATGTGACCAAAATTTATGATAAGGGCGTTGTTGCTGTCAAGAATGCGAATATCGATATTCAGGATAAAGAATTTGTAGTATTAGTGGGGCCTTCCGGTTGCGGAAAATCCACCACCTTGCGGATGATTGCCGGCCTGGAAGAAGTGTCAGAGGGAGAAATTTACATCGGCGACCGGCTGGTCAATCATGTGCAACCCAAGGATCGCGATATCGCCATGGTGTTCCAGAATTATGCGCTTTATCCGCACATGACCGTTTATGAAAACATGGCTTTCGGCCTGAAGCTGCGCAAATTCCCCAAAGCCGAGATTGAGAAGCGTGTGATGGAAGCGGCCCGAATTCTGGGCCTGGAAGGTCTGCTGGATCGAAAGCCAAAGGCGCTGTCCGGTGGACAGAGGCAGCGCGTGGCGGTGGGACGGGCCATCGTGCGAAAACCGCAGGTGTTTCTGTTCGACGAGCCGCTTTCCAACCTCGATGCCAAATTGCGCGTACAAATGCGCGCGGAAATTTCCAAATTGCACAACCGCCTCGAAACGACCATGGTGTACGTGACGCACGATCAAGTCGAGGCGATGACCATGGGCGATCGCATCGTGGTGATGAAAGACGGTGTGGTTCAGCAGATCGATACCCCTTTGAACTTGTACAATTATCCGAAAAACAAATTTGTTGCCGGTTTTATCGGATCGCCGGCAATGAATTTTCTGGAAGGAACGATCGACAGGGATGATGGGCTGGTTTTTGTTGCTGACGAGATAAAATTACGCATACCTGATGGGTTCGCAAAGAAGCTTGAAGCCTACACGGGCAAATCGGTCATTTTGGGGATTCGCCCGGAGGATATTTACGGCGATCAGGACGCTCCAACCCTGGCGCAGCCGGCTCAGGCGCAAGCCCGGGTGGAAGTGGTCGAGCCCATGGGGAATGAAATTATTGTGTATTTGGCTGCCGGGCCAAATACGGTCATTGCTCGCCTGTCTCCACGAATTGAGCCAAAAGTTGGTGCCTCTCTTCCGCTAATCGTCGATATGAGTAAGTCCCACTTTTTTGATCCAAAAACGGAGAACGCGATTCTGAATAAACGGAATTTGAACTGAGCAGCTAAACGAATTCGTTGATTTCCCTCATTTTATGATGTTGTGGGGATCCCAGTTATTTCTATCCAAATATAATCATATTGCCGGATTGGAACATTGATTCCTCCTGAACGGGAACAAGCGATGCCAATTCGGTGTTTGATACACAAGGTAACAGGGTTGCTTTCTTTCGGCCTGCATTTATTGCAAAATTCACATAATGTGGTTTTTTAGCAAAACCGGCCGAATGTTTTAAATGGCTTTTGTCTTGTTGTGGTTAAAACGGTTTAGCCAATCTCACTTCCTGATACAAAACGCTTAGAATCAGAGCCAACCGCAAAATCCATTATCCTTTCCGGGATGATGGGCGATTCATAGCTTGCTCTGGGACCATACTCAAAAAAATGACCGGGACGCGGTTGTCATCCCGCATTGAAAAAGATCAGCCGTGATGCCCGATTCCGGCTTGCCAAAAAGTAGTGTATTCTCGGCTGGCGTGTTCCTGACAAACCGGCGGTTCTTTCTCCAGATACACGCTGTATTCCTGCCGTTAAAGGCAAATCTCCGGGGGATGGCCGGTAGATCAGTTGATCATTGAATTCAAAAATTCCATTTTCTTTCAAAGGCGGTAGCCTGAGAGGAAAAATAGCGCTTACAAAGGCGCTGTTGTCATTAGAAGAAAACAACGCTTTTTATTTATTATTTAAAGAGGGTTTCATATGGATATTGCAGAACTCAAAAGTATGAAGATTTCTGAGCTAACCAAACTGGCTCAGGAGCTGAATATTCAGGGTTCCACCGGGTTGAAAAAGCAGGAGCTGATCTTCCGAATTCTGGAAGAGCAGACCAAGAAGGAAGGGCTGATTTTTGCCGAAGGCGTACTCGAGGTGCTGCCGGACGGCTACGGATTTCTGCGCAGTCCGGATTACAATTATCTGCCCGGTCCGGACGATATTTATGTGTCGCCGAGTCAGATCAAACGCTTTGGCCTGCGTACCGGCGATACGGTCTCCGGTCAGATTCGACCGCCAAAAGAAAACGAGCGTTTCTTTGCCCTGCTCAAGGTCGAAGCCGTCAATTTCGAAAATCCCGAAGTTGCCAAAACCAAAATTCTGTTTGATAACCTGACGCCGCTGTATCCCAATGAGCGGATTCATCTGGAAACCGATCCGCGTGATTATTCCATGCGCATCATGGATTTGCTGACACCGCTCGGCAAGGGGCAGCGCGGGTTGATCGTGGCGCAGCCGAAGACCGGTAAAACCACGCTGCTGCAAAAAATCGCCAACTCCATCACCACCAATCATCCGGAAGTTAAAATGATTGTGCTGCTGATTGACGAGCGGCCGGAAGAGGTGACGGACATGGAGCGCAGCGTGAAGGCCGAGGTTATCAGTTCGACCTTCGACGAGCCGCCGGATCGGCACGTGCAGGTGGCCGAAATGGTGCTGGAGAAGTCGAAGCGGCTGGTGGAATATGGCTACGATGTGGTGATCCTGCTGGACAGTATCACGCGTCTGGCGCGGGCGTACAACGCCGTGGTGCCGCACAGCGGCAAAATCCTGTCCGGTGGTCTCGACGCCACGGCGCTGGAAAAACCCAAGCGGTTTTTCGGTGCCGCTCGAAACATCGAAGAAGGCGGCAGCCTGACCATCATCGCCACAGCGCTGATCGATACCGGCAGCCGGATGGACGACGTGATTTTCGAAGAGTTCAAAGGCACCGGCAATATGGAACTGGTGCTGGACCGTCGTCTGTCCGACCGGCGCATTTTCCCGGCCATCGATATCAACCGCTCCGGTACGCGAAAAGAAGAGCTGCTGCTGTCGGAATTCGAGCTCAACCGCATCTGGATTTTGCGCAAGTTCCTCGCCGACCTGTCGCCGGTGGAGGCCATGGAGATGTTGCTGGAGAAGATGCGCGGTACCAAGAACAACAAGGAATTTCTGGAATCGATGAGCACTTGATGGCGGCGGAATAAACATGGTCCGCAATTTCGGTGGCAGATCAGAAAAAATATCGAAAAAGCGAATACACAGAACCTGCCTTCGAAACTTTTGCTTGCATTTGATAGGCCGTTGATATTAAATTTGCAAGTTTGAAGAGGGCAGGCTAAGTGTGAAAAATCCACCCAAAGGAGGGTAACGTTGAAAGAAGGTATTCATCCGGAATATAAGCTCGGCACGGTGACCTGCGCTTGCGGCAATACGTTTCAGGTCCGCTCCACGGTGGGCGATCTGAAAATTGATATTTGTTCCAATTGCCATCCCTTCTTTACCGGCAAGCAGAAGCTGGTAGATACGGCCGGGCGTGTGGAGAAATTCTTGAAAAAATATGGCATGGCCAATTCGGAAGAGACAAGCGCGTAGCTTTTGGATTCAATGCAAAACGGAATGCGCAGGTCAAGGGCGTATTCCGTTTTTTTATTTAAAGGGAAAGGATTGATGTTGCAAAAAAGTCCGATGGTCGGTGGGCAGGCTGTGATCGAAGGCGTGATGATGCGTTCGCCCAGAGCGGTGGCCGTGGCCTGCCGCAAACCCGACGGCAAGATCGTGGTTAAAACCGAAAATAATGTTCCGCTTACGCAGCGATTTCGGTTTTTGAACCTGCCATTTTTCCGCGGCGCTGTCGTGTTGATCGAGTCGCTCATCATCGGTGTAAAGGCGCTGGTCTTTTCCGGCGACATCGCCATGCTGGAAGAGAACCGCAAAGATGACGATACGGATGCGGAGTCACTGCAGCGGGTTTTGCATAAAACGTTCTGGGAAAAAGCGCGCATGTTTCTCATGCTCGGCTTTTCGCTGACGCTCGGTCTGTTGCTGTTTTTTTATTTGCCGCTCGTTCTCACCGACTGGCTTGGCGTCAAAAGCGGTTTCTGGTTCAACATGGTCGATGGCGCCATCCGGCTGGTGTTTTTTCTGATTTACCTGTTCGCGATTACTTTGTTGAAAGACATCCGCCGCGTGTTTGAATATCACGGCGCCGAACATAAAAGCATTTATGCCTATGAAAATAAAGTGGAGCTGACAGCCGAGAATGCGGCACGGTTTTCGCGGTTTCATCCGCGGTGCGGCACGAGCTTTTTGCTCATGGTTATGATTGTATCCATTCTTGTGTTTCTGACTCTGGGCAAACCGGATACTATCGGGGAACGGCTGCTGCGGCTGGCGTTTGTGCCGGTGATCGGCGGCATCAGCTATGAGCTCATCCGGCTCAGCGATAAAGGCTACCGCAGCCGGTTCTGGCGCGTGTTTATCCTGCCCGGACTGTGGTTACAAAAACTCACCACCCGGGAGCCCGATCATTCGCAGCTTGAGGTTGCCATTGTGGCGCTGAAGGCGGCTCTGGGCGAGGACGTGGCCGCCCTGCCGAATGTAGAGGTGCTGGACGGTGAAGCTGTGCTGAAGAAAGTAGCTTGAAGAAAGTTTGCAGGGTTTGGATCGCATAAACGCAACCGGGGTTTCAAAATGAAGCTTAAGGTCATCATCCATGAGGCCGAGGAGGGGGGATACTGGGCGGAAGTTCCAGCCATTCCGGGCTGTGCTACCCAGGGCGATACGTTTGATGAATTGTTAAATAACCTTTATGAGGCTGTGGAAGGGTGTCTTTCTGTAGATTTAAAGGATATAAAGCTCACAAAGAAAGATAAGATTTTGGAGATTGCAGTGTGAAGGCAATCTCTGGTAAAGATTTTGCGAGGATTTTAGAAAAGAAAGGGTGGTGCTTAAGCGAATCAAAGGCAGCCATCATATTCATGAAAACAAACCTTTGAAAATCGGTTTACTTCGGCATTTTATGAAATCAGCCGGCATCACCGAAAACGATCTGAATGAAGCATAAAACATCAATCCATGATTGACAAACTCAACGACATCGAAAAACGGTACGAGGAGCTGGGCGAACAGCTCGCCGATCCGAATATTGTCAGCGATCCGCGGAAGCTGCGCGATATCTCCAAAGAGCGCAGCGATTTAGAAGAGATCGTCAATGTATATCGCGAATATAAAGACGTGTTACGAACCCTGGAAGAAGATCGGCGGCTGCTGGATGAGACCGATGACCCCGAACTGCGCGAA
This sequence comes from Candidatus Zhuqueibacterota bacterium, assembly GCA_015491485.1. Taxonomy (GTDB): domain Bacteria; phylum Zhuqueibacterota; class Zhuqueibacteria; order Zhuqueibacterales; family Geothermadaptataceae; genus Hydrothermovivens. Next base: position 5,808 of record WFVT01000167.1, on the reverse strand, counting down.
ATGGCGGAAGCGGAGATCGAGGAGCTCGAGGAAAAGCAGGAACAGCTCGAAGAGCGGCTGAAATTGCTGCTCATCCCCAAAGATCCGAACGATTCACGTAACGCCATTCTGGAAATCCGCGCGGGCACCGGCGGCGACGAGGCCGGCCTGTTTGCCGGCGACCTGTTCCGCATGTATTCGCGGTATGCCGAGCGCAAGGGCTGGAAAGTCGAGGTGCTCAGCTCAAATCCGCAGGGTATCGGCGGTTTCAAGGAAATCATCGCGATGATTTCCGGCGACGGTGCCTACGGCCGGCTGAAATACGAGGCCGGTGTGCACCGGGTGCAGCGCATTCCAGTCACTGAGCAAAGCGGCCGCATTCACACCAGCGCGGCTTCGGTGGCGGTGCTTCCCGAGGCGGAGGAAGTGGATATCGACATCGACCCCAACGATCTGCGCATCGATGTGTTCCGCAGCAGCGGGCCCGGCGGCCAGAGTGTGAACACGACCGACTCGGCCGTGCGCATCACGCACATCCCCACCGGGCTGGTGGTGACCTGCCAGGATGAAAAAAGCCAGCACAAGAACAAGGCCAAAGCGCTCAAAGTGCTGCGTTCGCGGCTGCTGGAAATGAAGCAGGAGGAGGAACGCAAAAAGCTCACCGATGCCCGGCGCAAAATGGTCAGCACCGGCGATCGCAGCGCTAAAATCCGTACGTACAATTTCCCCCAGGGACGCGTCACCGATCACCGAATCGGCCTGACGCTATATCAATTGGAAGATGTGCTGGACGGCGATCTGGATTTCATTATCGACAAGCTGGCGACGGAAGAGAAAGAATCATATCTGAAAGCCGAGGCAGGAGAAGCGGTAAGTTGATGGCAAAAACGCAGGACGTCTGGACGGTGATTCGGCTCCTGCAATGGTCGAAGGCGTATCTGGAATCGAAGGGTATCGAAAACGCCCGGCTCAATGTCGAGCGCATGCTTTGTAAAGTGCTGAACGTCGATCGTATTCATCTCTACTTGCATTTTGATCGTCCCTTAACCAAAGCCGAACTCCAGGCTTTCAAAACCATGCTCTTGCGGCGAGCCCGCAGGGAGCCCCTCCAGTATATTCTCGAAGAGATTGAGTTTTACTCATTGCCCATAAAAGTGGGACCGGAGGTGTTGATCCCCCGGCCGGAAACCGAAGTGCTGGTGGACCGCGTTTTGGCGCTGGTGCCGGCGCATTCGGATTCGGTTCGTATCCTCGATGTGGGCACCGGATCAGGTGCCATTGCTATCGCCCTGGCAAAGCATCTGCCCAATGCCCGCATTATGGGCATCGACGTTTCTGTGGCGGCATTGAAACTGGCGCTGGAGAATGCGCAGCGCAACGACGTGGCGTCGCGTATCGAATGGCGCAAATTGGATATTCTGAGTCCGTTGCCAGCCGGATGGCCTCCGGCTCGGTTCCATCTCGTGGTGTCCAATCCGCCGTATGTGGCTCCTGAGGAAAAAGATACCCTTGCGCCTGAGATTGTGGAATTTGAGCCGCACGAAGCGCTGTTTTGCCAGCAGCCCCTGCAGTTTTATGAGCGATTGGCTGAGCTGACGCCACGGCTTCTGGAACCCGAAGGCTGGTTGATGTGTGAAATCGCGCCGCACCGTGCCGAGGCGGTGCGGGAGCTGTTTGTCCGACATGGCTTTGATGAAGTTGAGGTGTTTCCGGATCTGGCCGGAAAAGCAAGAGTGATTCAAGGCAGGATGTCATCCAAACGAAAAGGAGGCGACAACCATGAATCCGAACATCTTTCGTGAATACGATATCCGCGGCATTGCGGATGTGGATCTGGTGGATGAGACGGCTTACGCTGTCGGGCGGGCGTTTGCGAGTCATTTGTTGCGTGAAGGGCGCAAAACCATCATCGTTGGGCGCGATGTGCGTTTGTCGTCCGACCGAATCCGCAATGCGCTGGTCGATGGCATCACTGCTGCCGGCATGAATGTGATCGATGTGGGCGTTGTGCCCACCCCGGCGCAGTATTTCGCCATTTTCCATTACAACGCCGATGGCGGCATCATGGTCACCGGCAGCCACAATCCGATTGAGTATAACGGCTTTAAAATGTCGAAGTTTGAAGACGGTCTGGCGGCGGTGTATGGCGAAGAGATTCAAGAACTCAAGCGGATCATCGAAAACGAGGCTTATGAATCGGGCAGCGGCTCGGTGGAAGAGCGCGACGTGCTGCCGGATTATATCGACATGCTGCGGCAGAAAACGCATTTGAAGCGGCCGCTGAAGATTGTGATCGATGCCGGCAACGGCACCGGCGGACTGGTGGCTCCGAAGCTGTTTGAGTCGCTGGGATGCGAGGTCACCTGCCTGTATTGTGAGCCGGACGGCCGCTTTCCCAACCACCTGCCGGATCCGACCGTTCCGAAGTACATCAAGGACCTGCAGGCCAAAGTGCTGGAGACCGGCGCGGATGCGGGCCTGGGGTTCGACGGCGATTCTGACCGCGTCGGCGTGATCGACAACAAGGGCCGCGCCATTTACGCTGACAAGCTGCTGGCCATCATTGCGCGCGATCTGCTGCAACGGTATCCGGGAGCGCCGGTGGTGTTCGATGTGAAATGCTCGCAGGCCTTGCCCGAGGTGATCAAAGAAGCGGGCGGCAAGCCGGTGATGTGGAAAACCGGCCACTCGCTGCTCAAAGCCAAAATGAAAGAACTGAAAGCGCCGCTGGCCGGCGAGATGTCCGGCCACATGTTCATTGCGGATGATTTCTACGGCTTTGATGATGCCTTTTTTGCCGCCGGACGCATTTTGCAAATCCTTTCGGCCAGCGACAACACCCTGGCTGAGATCCACGACAGTGTGCCTGCGTTCGAAAGCACGCCGGAAATTCGTATTGAATGCACCGACGAGACCAAGTTCCAGATCGTCGAGGAGCTGGTCAAAGAATTCAAACAAAACTATGAGGTCATCGATGTGGATGGTGCGCGCGTGCTCTTCGGCGACGGCTGGGGACTCGTTCGCGCCAGCAACACGCAGCCGGTGCTGGTGTTACGTTTCGAGGCCAAAACGCAGGAGCGTCTCAAAGAAATCGTGAAGATTTTCAAAGATGTGCTGCGAAAATATCCCACGGTGAAATTCACCGATGAGGATTTTTTTGGATATTAATTCAATGAGGAAAGTGTGATATTCGGGGGCTGTTGAAAGACGGCGGCGCGGCCGTTGATGCGATCCGCCGGAGATAACCATCGGGCTTATCATCCGGTGCGCCGCGATGGATGTTCCCCCCGGGAGTATTCCGAAGGGGGGATACCTTCGCGGCCTGCCGCTGTTCAATGGGCCAGGAAACAGCCCCCGCTCCTCCATTATGAACCTACCATGAAAAGATCCTACCATGAAAAAAACATTGAAGATTCTGAAAGAACGCACCCTGGAGCTGCTGAAAGCGCAGCCGCATCAGTTTTTTAAGGCCAAGGAATTGGCGCGCAAACTGGGGGTGCCGCCGGCGCATTACAGCGCCTATCGCAATCTGCTGCGCGAGATGGCCGAAGAAGGCCTGATTCAGAAATACAAGAGCAATCGTTACGGCGCTATTCAGCCCAAATCCACGGTTATCGGCAAGCTGCACGTAAAAAGCCAGGGCTATGGCTTCATCCTGACGCCCGAGGGGGAAGAGGATGTGTTTGTTAGCCAGAAAAACATGGGCACGGCCCTGGATGGCGATATTGTAAAGGTGCAATTGTTTGCGGCTCCCAGGGGCAAATCCCCGGAAGGCAAAGTGGTCGAGGTCGTCCAGCGCACGCGCAAATATATTGTGGGCACTCTGGTGAAAGGCAAATATTTTTATTACGTGATGCCGGACGACCTCAAAATTCTGCATGATATTTATATTTATGAAGACGGCCTCAACGGTGCCAAACCCGGTCAAAAGGTGGCGGTGGTCATCGACAACTGGGAAGACGAGTTCCTGAATCCCGAGGGCCATGTGGTACAGGTGCTCGGCTATCCGGACGAACCCGGTGTGGACGTCTCCTCGGTGGCGGCCTCGTTTAACCTGCCCCTCAAATTTCCCGATGAGGTCGAGCAGGAGGCGCAGGCCATCCCGGAGCGCATCCCAAACGATGAATTGCAGCGCCGGCTGGATTTGCGCAACGTGGTGTGCTTTACCATCGATCCGGAAGACGCCAAGGATTTCGACGATGCGGTTTCGATCCGGCGTCTGGATACCGGCCACTACGAGCTCGGCGTGCACATCGCCGATGTGTCGTACTATGTGAAAGAAGGCGGCAAGATCGATCGCGAGGCGTTTGAGCGAGGCACATCGGTGTATCTGGTCGATCGCGTGGTGCCCATGCTGCCCGAGCGGCTGAGCAACCAGCTCTGCAGTTTGCGTGAGGGCGAAGACCGGCTCACCTTCAGTTGCATCATGGAAGTGACGCCGGCCGGGGAGATGATCCGCTACCGCATCGTGGAATCGGTCATCCGCAGCACCAAACGTTTCAGTTATGAAGAGGTGCAGGCGTTTCTGGATGGCGAACTGGAACTGGAGCCCAAATTGGCCGAGCCGCTCAGTCAGATGGCCGCACTGGCGCGGGCGCTGCGTCGCCGCCGGTTGCAGCAGGGCAGCCTGGATTTTGATACGCCGGAACCGAAAGTGATCCTGGATGTGCACGGACAGCCGGTGGATATCAAACGCAAAGAGACTCTGGAGAGCATGCGCATCATCGAAGAATTCATGCTCCTGGCCAACAAAACCGTGGCGGAGCACATTGAAAGTCTGCCCGGCGAGGAGCCGCCGCCGTTCATTTACCGGGTGCACGAACGCCCGGCCAAAGAAAAAATGCAGGCCTTCGCCGATTTTGTCAAGGCATTGGGCTACGAATTTCGCCTGGATGGCCGCATCACCAGCAAAAAGTTGGCAAATCTGATCCGCCACATTAAAGGCACTGATGAAGAGGTGATCATCGAAAATGTGATGCTGCGCTCGCTGATGAAGGCCAAATACGATGTGGTCAACATCGGGCATTTCGGTCTGGCGTTCAAGCATTACACGCATTTTACCTCGCCCATCCGGCGCTATCCGGACCTGGTGGTGCACCGGATGCTCAAATTTTACGGCTCCAAACAGTGGCATGAGGATTTGCGGGATGCGCTTCTCAAAAAGCTGGATAAAATTTGCAAGCAAGCCAGCGAACGCGAGGTGGTGGCGCTGGAAGCCGAGCGCGCGTCCACCAAGCTGAAACAGGCCGAGTTCATGGCACAGCACATCGGTGAGGAGTATGACGGGATTATCTCCGGGGTGGTGCACTTCGGAATATTTGTAGAGATTCCGCAATATCTGGTGGAAGGGCTGGTGCACATCACCGATCTGGACGATGATTATTACATTTTTGACGAGCAGATGTTCACATTGATCGGGCAATCCAAAGGCCAGACCTATCGTATCGGTGATCCGGTGCGTATCAAGGTCGTGAAGGTGGACACCGACGAGGGCCTGATCGATTTTGTGCTGGCGAAGAAACTGGAACGCAAGAAAAAGCAAAAGGCCAAAAAGAAATCCAGTTCGGCGTCGAAGCAGAAGTCCTCGCAGAGCAGTCAGAAACAGCGCAGCCAGCAACGGAAAAAGAAGCCCAAAAAGAAAAAGGCAGGCTGAGCACAACCCTCTTTCGAGAGTGCCAATTGTTCAAACCCGGTTTACAGGCCGGGTTTTTTTGTGTGCAGGTGTGGAGGGTTCAAACAGTACATGACACACTCTCAGGCAAAAACTGTTTTGAAAAGAAATGGGAAAACGCGACTGATGCAGAAAGAAGTTGCTTTTGCTGTTAAAGT
>WFVT01000166.1 GCA_015491485.1 Candidatus Zhuqueibacterota bacterium | reverse complement strand
TTTCTCTGGCGGCATTCTGTAGCGAATGATTCAGTTTGGGATAGGCAACGATATCCCAATAGGTGCCTGTTTTCACTGAGGCGCCGTCGAAAGTGATGTATCCGCCCGGAAGAAGCTTAAACACCGCTTTGTAAATCGACAACGGCGCCGGAATCACCGATTGAAACACGTAAGCGTAAACCGCTTGCGGATCGATTTCCAGCGATCGGACGGTTCGCCGGATGCAACGCAGCCGCGAGGCGAGGACCAGCTTCTCTCCCTCCCGGTACCCGTACAGCGGTCGGATGCCGAATTTATCGATGGCCGCCCATGCGTGCCTTTGTTTTTTGTCGAATCCGGCGATGGCGAATTCCCCCCGAATGGCGGAAAAATCAGGCATGCCGTGTTTCCGGTAAGCTTCCCGGAATCGATCGGCAGAGGTTATGGAATGGCCGGACGGTCCGTTGTTTGCTGCATCGAGTTGTGCGATTCCGACCAGCGCCAGGTCCTCGTCTTCGAGGTGGAACGTTAAAGGTGTCCAGCTGTTGGAATCCCAATGAGCCACCGCCAGCGCCCAGCCTTCTCCGACCAGTACATCGACGGTCAGAGATTCGCCGTCGGATAAAGCACGAGCCATGTCGCGGACTTCTGCCTTCAAGGCATCTGAATTACGGTTGGGATCAACAATACAGCAAATACCTTCCATGATTTTAGAATTCCTGAAATTGAGAGATAAATTGATGGTAGGATGAACGTGAATTTTCGAGCTATGGGATTATAGAAGCCCCCCTTGAAAATCACGCCGGTGGTTTCCCCTTATCATCACCGGCATAGTCATCGACTCAAATCTTTCTGGTATCGGAATCCATGAAGGTTTGAAACCACAGTTCGAGATTGAGCAGTAACCAGATCCAGGTGCTGTAATCCTGCCGGCCGGCCTCGTGAAGCCGGAGAATTTTTTCCACGACACGGGGTTTGAAATAGCCCCGCTTCCGAAAGCGTTGACTCAGCAACAGCTCATGGGTAAATCCGTTTTTGGGATTTCGAAACCAGTCGCGGATCGGCACAGCGAAGCCGTGCTTGCGCTTATAAACAATGTTTTTCGGCAAATAGCGCGAGAGCCATTTCTTAAGCAAAATCTTTCCCTGCCCGTTTTGCAATTTCAGCGAACGCGGCACCCGAGCAGCAAACTCGACCAGGCGGTAATCGAGCAATGGCGCCCGGGTTTCGAGGCTGTTGGCCATGCTCATGCGATCCACTTTAACGAGAATGTCGTCTGGTAAATACACCCTCGCATCAATGTATTGCAACCGGCTGACACCATTCATCCCGTTCATATTGCGCCATTCGGGCAGGACTTGCCACAACCGACCGTCGGTGCAAAAAGTCGATCGGAAATCATCGCTGATAAGATTTTCTGTTATGTAGGGAAAAACACCCAGTTCCTGTGCGCCGAGTCCCTTTCGTGCTTTGCCGAGATAGTATAGTGTGTTTTTGGCCGGCGCGCCAACCGGCAATATGCGCGAGATCGGGGCCAGTGTGTGTGCGCGGATTGAATGTGGTAGAGCCAAAAGCCAATTGTATTTCTGTGACCGCAAATAATTCATATACCCAGCGAACAGTTCGTCTCCACCATCGCCAGAAAGGATCACCGTAACATGCTCGCGGGCCATGCGCGAAACATAAAACGTGGGAATGGCGGATGAATCGCCGAAGGGCTCATCAAAATGCCAAACCAGTTGGGGCAGCAATTGCAGCCCTTTCATGGTAACTTGCATGGCGGTGTGGTCTGTTTTGAGAACGCCCGCCACGCAGGCGGCGTCTTCGGCTTCAGAAAATTCCTTTTGCGAAAAATCGATAGTAAAGGTCTTGGGCGGCGAGTCGGCGACGCGCGACATCATGGTTACCACCGCGCTGGAGTCAACACCGCCGCTGAGAAATGCCCCAAGCGGCACATCGCTGATCAGCCGGATGCGCACGGCATCTTGTAAAATGGACTCAAACTGTTCGAGCCAATCGTTTTCATCGGTATCTTCAGGCGTTTCATGAAAGGCAGGTATTTGCCAGTATGGCTTTTCTTCCATTTGATCCTTTTGAAAAATCAGAAAATGCGCCGGCCGTAGTTTGCGGATTTGTTTAAAGATAGTCCACGGT
>WFVT01000165.1 GCA_015491485.1 Candidatus Zhuqueibacterota bacterium | reverse complement strand
TTCAATGTGTATGTGTTGACCGACTGGGCAACCGGATTTTATCTGTACAACAACACCAAACGGTTCGCCGTTCGCTTTGGCAACAATCCGGAATATAACCGCTTGCGCTACCAGCTCGGCTTGACCAGCAGAGCGCCCGAAGGCGAAGAAAATCTGCAACAGCTCACGCCGGGCACTCCTGAATACAAAGAAGCCGCCGTGCGCTTCGCCAACCTGGACGGCAACGTGAAGAGCAATTTTATCGAGCCGGCGGACTTCCTGAAACTCCGTGAAATCAGCATCAATTACAATCTCCGTGATCTCCTGCGCCGCTGGAATGTTTCCAACATGGTCAAATCCATGGTCATTGGTATCAGCGGCCGGAACCTGTTTACCTCCACCAAATATTCAGGTGCCGATCCGGAAATCAACTGGGCAGGAGCGCGTAGCCTTTCGCGCGGTCAGGATTTCTTGACGCTGATGCATCCGCGCACTTACACGTTCTTCCTGCAAATCGGAATCTAAGCAAACCATCAGGATTCGCGCTTGAATAAGCGATCATGATGAAAAGCAAACCAAGAAAACGGAGAAGTAATATGCGAAAGTATTCAGTTTTATTCCTTTTGATGTTCGCACTGGGCATCTGGGGATGCGAGAATTACGTTCAAAACGTCGATCCCCTGATCAACCAGGTTGAAGATGATCGCCTGAACGACCCCGGTCAGGTGGACTTTCTGGTCAAGGGCGTGCTCCAGCGCTTAGCGACCACAGCAAGCAACATGGCCATGCTGGCAGGCGGCCTGTCGGATGAACTGGTCTTTGATCAGGACCTGCCCCGCGCCACGTTCCCGTCTTACCGGGAAATCAACGAAGGAAAGATTCCGTTGGATAACAACAGCGTTGATGGTCTCTCCTTCAACCTGAACGAAGCCCGTTTCTTTGCCGACGATCTCATCCGCCGCCTCAATGAAATCGAAGGCGTGGATGATGAAACCCGCAATATGGCGCTCTATACCGCCAACCTGGTGGGTGGTCTGACCCGTCAGTATCTGGCATCGTATTGGGCGCTCAACCCCAACGAGCCGGGCGGCGTGATTGATGCAGGTCCTTTCATTCCTGCTCCGGATATGTATAAACTGGCGCTGGAGAAATATCAGGAAGCCCTCAAATACGCGGCAACCGATTACGACCGGAAAGTGGTCAACACCCTCATTGCCCGGATCTATCTGATCCAGGGTGATTACGCCAATGCCGCCACCTATGCGGCCAATGGCCTGCAGATGGGTGACGAGCCCTACCAGGCGAAGTACAGCGTGGAATCTCCGAATGCATACTTCTTCGGCGCCCATGAAAATGGTCGTATCCAGTGGGTTGTGGACTTCCGTTTCAACGATTACATCCAGGCGGATCCCAAAGAAGCCAACCGGATTAAAATCGCACCGACGACCGGAACCAGCGGAAAAACCTACTATTACCAGAACGTCTTTTCGAGCCGAGAATCTCCGTTCCCCATCACAAGCTGGCAGGAAAATACGCTGATGCTGGCAGAAATCGATGTGCGTAACGGAGATACGGCTTCTGCTCTCGCCCGGATCAATGCGCTTCGCGCCTCGTACGGGCTGGATCCCCTGGCCTCCGTGGATCTGGATGTGATCTACGTAGAGCGGGACAAAACCCTGTTCCTGACCGGTATGAGGCTGATCGACCAGAACCGGTTCGATCGCTGGCACCTCGGACCGGATACCTGGCGGTATCTACCCATTACGGAACGGGAACGGAACGCCAACTCCAACCTGAGCAACTAATCACCGGATTTGATCCCCGCTGTTGCACGAACACAAATGCTTTGCCGGTCTTTTCCGGCAGAGCATTTGTGTTTTTTTATTTCTATTTCCGGAAAATTGTGTATATTATGCGTGTAAAAATCATTGGGACTCAAGTGTCTCGAAACCATCCACTATACAACGGATGGCGCTAACCGGACAGGGGTTAAATTTCAACAGGATCAAAGGTGTTACCATGAAACGCATGTTCTCGCTGTTTTTGTTGGCCCTGGCGGTTGCGGGATGCGCCGGTCAGGCTCCCGAAGTGCCGGTAAAGGCGGATTATAATCGCATTACGTTCGATGAAATTCAATTGGCATTGGAAAAACGCCCCCTTCAGAATGCCTATGAACTCATCGAGTACCTGCGTCCGAAATACTTCATGCCGCGCATGCAAACCACCGTCAATCAGGGCGTGATGATGCGTGAGCCGATTGTGTATCTCAACAACGTCCGTTTCGGAAAGATTTCAGAACTCTACAACATCAATATTTTACAGATTCACGAAATTGTGTATTTGAAATCGAATGAAGCTACCCAGAGGTTCGGTATCGGGCATGAAGGCGGGGCGATTCTCATCAGCACCCGATAAAATCCGGATGGCTCGTCACCACGATTGATATTGCCCCACCGCCCTACCTATTGCACTTAAAATAAATCCCGCTTGCAAGCCGTATTTGCAAGCCCGGCGATTTGCTACCGGACACGTCTTTTCAGCCGGTACAGGGAGCATTTCTCTTGTCCTCAAAACGGACACCCCTGCCACAAATGTCCACAATTTTGCTTGCTGCTGAAGCAAGATTCTTCGTATATTTCCAATCCTTTGCCATCCCATATCATTCGACTGAATCGCACTCCGGGGTGAGGTTCTTTCAGAACTCCGGAATGGGACTCGTTTCCACATGAATCAATCAGTTCGCGGTCATCCCGGGATCGACAGGCTCTATTCCATTGCGGCTTTACGACGTTATCTCACAATGGAACAAGGGGTTTCGCGACCCGGTGACCGCATGCTTTTGGGGCCATTCAGTTATGCTGAATGCCGCCGAATGGTTCATAAAGGGCTGAGAACGGCTATAAAATCAAGATAGCTATGGACTGAGGCTAAAAAGGAGATTCGCATGCACAAAATCACGCTCATTCCCGGTGACGGCATCGGGCCATCGATTATGGAGGTGGCTGTACGCGTCATCGAGGCTTCCGGAGTTTCAATACAGTGGGACCATCAGATTGCCGGCATGGCGGCGGTGGATGCAGTCGGCACGCCTCTGCCGGAAGACACTCTGGATTCCATCCGCCGAAATCGGATTGCTTTCAAAGGTCCGCTCACCACTCCGGTCGGCGGCGGTTACCGCAGCGTCAATGTACAGCTTCGCCAGATGTTCAAACTATACGCCAATGTTCGTCCGGCAACCACATTTGAAGGCACACGAACGCCGTTCAACAACGTGGATATGGTCATCATCCGGGAAAATACCGAAGGCTTGTATTCCGGGATCGAGCATGAAATCGGTACCGATGACGAAGTGTTGGCGGCTGAGAGCATTGCTTTGATCACCCGGGCCGGTTCCGAACGAGTGATTCGATTTGCCTTCGAGTATGCACGAAAACACGGCCGCAAGCGGGTGACGGTGGTGCATAAGGCAAACATTTTGAAAAAAACCACCGGCATGTTTTTGGAAATCGCTCGCACCATCGCCGGAGATTTCCCGGATATCGAGTTCAACGATCGGATCATTGATGCCTGTGCCATGCGCATGGTCATGTCGCCGGAAGAGTTTGACGTCATCGTCACGACCAATTTGTTTGGAGATATTCTGTCGGATCTGGCGGCTGGACTGGTGGGCGGTTTGGGATTGATCGCCGGCGCCAACATCGGCAAGGAATACGCGATTTTTGAGGCGGTTCATGGCAGTGCCCCGGACATCGCAGGAAAAAACATCGCCAATCCAACGGCGGTCATTTTAGCCGGGGTGATGATGCTGGATCATTTGCGCGAACACGAAGCCGCGCGCCGTATCGAGCGGGCTGTACGTGAAGTGATCCGAGAATGCCGCTGCGTGACGCCGGATTTGAACCCTGAATCCGGATACGGCACGCAGGACATGGCCGATGAGATCATTCGCAAGATGCAATCCGTGTAGCCGGACTATTCATGGCGCCGATTGCCAGGGCATCAAAACCGCGGGGCCATCCCGGAATATCGGATCGCTGCTATTCCCTCATCCGAATGGTTGCACCGGGTACTGAAATATCAAGATAGGATATCCTTCCGGGAAACCTTGCGATCCTGAAATGGGCTTCGGATGGCCCCGTATTCATCCATACGGCAGCAATCAGCAAACCGGATGCGGCAACCCCAGACAGGAGTCGGCGGGAAATTCCGTATTGATTTTCACGGAACTTTCAACTCGTCCTGCCGCACCGTCAAATGGTCGAGATAATCCATATCCAACTCCACTCCCATGCCCGGCTTATCAACGGGCACGCTGATCATGCCCTTCGCATCCATCTGCCATTCTGGAACCACAATATCCCGCTGCCAGTAACGCGAACTGGGAGAAATATCTCCTGGAAGCGTGAAATTGGCAAGCGAAGCCAGCGCCACGTTGTGCGCCCGCCCCACACCGCTCTCCAGCATGCCGCCGCACCACACGGGAATGTTGTTTTGCTGGCATAAATCATGAATCTGTTTGGATGAAGTGAAGCCCCCCACGCGGCCCGGTTTGATATTGATGATGCGTCCGGCTTGCAATTCAATCATGTCGTGGGCGCGTTCCACTCCTGTGATCGATTCATCGAGACAAATGGGCGTCTGCAGAGTCTGCTGCAATTTGGCATGTTGCAGGAGATCATCCCAGGCCAAAGGCTGCTCGATCATCATCAGATGAAATTGGTCCAGGGTCCGCAGAACGTCCGCATCATCCAATGTATAAGCATTGTTGGCATCCACCATGATCGGAACATCAGGCCCGAGGGTTTCACGCACGGCGCGGACGTAAGCCACATCCGCCCCCGGTTTGATTTTTATTTTGGCCTTCCGGTAGCCGGCCGCCATGGCTTCTCGAACCTTTTCCACCAGTGCGTCGGGGGTTGGCTGAATGCCGATGGAAATACCCACCGCCACTTTGTCGCGTGTGCCGCCGAGATATCGCGACAGCGACTGTCCGGCTTTGCGCGCCGCCAGCTCCCAGACGGCCATTTCCACGGCTGCTTTGGCCATATGATGTCCGCGGATGTCCCGCTGCAGCCAGGGATAGATTTCCATGGGATGGTCGAATGAACGCTCGAACAGCTTTGGAGCCAGCCACTGCCGAATGGCCAGCCAGGCCGTATCCACGGTTTCCGGATGGTAATTGGGATACTCTCCGGCAACGCATTCGCCCCAGCCTTCGGCGCCATCGGCATCGATAACCTGAACCAGCATGATACGGCGATTTTGCACCACCCCGGAAGAAATTTGAAACGGTTCTTTTAGCGGCAAATGAATTTCAAACAATCGAATGCGGTCGAGACGAATCATGATCGGCTCCTTTCGAGAACATAAAAACAACGGTGCGATTCACGATCACGGTAAAAACGGGTGACTTTGTATCCCCGACTTAAATAATGCTGGAAGGCGACGCGTGTGCAGTGCCGCCAGCGCCGTCCGGCGGACTCGTATTCGGCTTTGGCTTGCTGGATGTTTTCTGGAATTTCTACCCGCAAAGCCGGTACATCCGGCAGATTGCCCGGCGATTCAAGGGGCCTGGGTTTACCGGAACTATCCAGTTCAGTATTCACCACGGGCCAGTTATTCATTTCCGCGGGCAGCGGCTCCGGTTCTTTTCCGGCAATGGCCTGTTCGACCTTTTTGCTTTGAATATGCCACGCAACGACAAACCGGTCCAGGCCGATGCCGCGGTGCAGCACGCTATCCTCGGATGGATACATGTCCGGCACATACTCATCGATTTCAGCGCCCAGTTTGTTCAAATTCAGGTGGGCGTTGCGCGCTTCCAGCGGATCATACGTCCAGTAAATGATTTCCACGCCCAGCTTCAGAACGGATTCCCGCTGATACATTTTTAATTTCCAGCCCAGACCGTGATCTCGGTACTCCGGTTTCACGGCCAGCATATCCGACCAGTGGACGCGTTTGCCGTTTTTGAACCCCGAAATTCCGAAGACGAATCCAACCATTTCGCCGGCTTCGGTAAACGCACCGGCCGCCACACCGCCGATTTTTTGGGACACCATCAAAATCGACGCCGGCACCCGTTCTGAAAAATGCTCCCCCCAGGTCTCTTCTTGCAGTTTGACGCAATCCAGGTACTCCTGGTGTCCCTGCATGGGACGGATGGTAAACGTCATGTCCAACACCTCGTGCTTTAAATCCACTGACGCAAACGGTGACAATCAAAGTGTTTGGGTTGCAATCTACAAATTTCACAAAAACCTGAAGTGATTGAAGCATCTTGTGTCGCTTGTGTCGCAGAACCGTTTTCCGGTTTTGGCGGTCTCCGCTTGATCACGATGACGACCGGATAATGCGACCGGCCCTCTTTCCATGAAGGCTCCTTTCTTTTGGAACCCTGATTTTTATCCGCTGTGGGCGCATCATGTTCATCCGCTGTGGGGTCATAGAAATATCGCTTTGCGTTTCCATCCAACCAATACATAAAATAAGGTTGAGTTCCATTATTCCCATCGGCATGCTGGCCATTCGCGGAATAGCAATTTAAAAATGCACACAATTTTTTTGCATAATCAAACCATCTTTTAAAAGAATTCCCCGGTCCCACCGGTAAAATGCGGATCAGTTGAATGGGTAAATTGAAAGACCGCCCCTTACTCTTTTCATCCCTATCCGTAACGACAAAATGCCCAAACAGCCGATTCAATGAAAACATACGATTGTGGCATGAAAGGTCTTTGAAATAATCGATGTGAATGGCCCAGTTTTTTGCGGGACTCATTTCCGGGGCTTTCACTTTTCGGAACAGCAACGCATTTAATACAATGGCAAGATTCTCATGTTTATATCTCTGATCAGAGGCTTGCATTCGCTCCAATTTCGCATTGGAACAGACGAAAATTCTGGCAAGGTAGGCCCGCTCTAAGGAAGAAGATGATGAAATTGACTCCGGGGCTCTGCAGAAATAGTTTTTGGCATGCCAAAGTTTTCTGTACTTTTCTGTGTTTTCATCGGCAGGCTTATTAGTAGAGTGCGTTGTTTGCGGAAAACGCTTTGAATTGCTGGCTGCAATATAATCCTGCAACGCGGCGATTCGGCAACTGCTCATTCCGGGACATGCCGTGCTTAGTTCTTCTTTTTTTGTTTGGCCCTGACCGAGCAACGCTGTCTCAAAGGTGCTTACTTCGACCTTTTCTTCAGAATCTGAGTCCGTGAGCCGTTTCAAAACAGCCGTCACTCCGCTGCCCTTTTCCTTTTCATCCTTTTCCAGAGTGTCGAAATAGCTTGCATACCATTTTTTCAGAAAATCGGAGATATCGGTATCATATCCTTCCAGCGGATCGACCTTTTCCTCCAGATATTTGCGTCCGTCATTCACAAAGACGCGGCAGATGTATTTATGTTTATGGTTGTTTTGTTGACCTTCATTGGTTTGCCTTGCATTGTTTTGATCTGTGTTTTTCTGATCCGTATTCGCCATGTCAGTGCTTTCGGCGTCCGCGTTCTTTTTTTCTATGTTCTCTCGATCCGCATTGTCTTGATCGGATAAATCGAGCCATTTCAGCTGCTCTGAACCTAAAGTCTTTCGAGAAAGTAAGCCGGCAAAGCCGCTGATCGCAAATCCGTCGCCTTCTGGATCCAGCTTGATATTTCTCAAATACTGAAAAGAGAGAACATACTCATCTGATTCTGAATTTGAACTTTCCAAATTTGATTCAGCATTTTTCGGGGTTGATTCGGACTTTTCCGGATTGGACTCGGATTCTTTCGGATTGGACTCAGGTTGTTGAGGCTCGAGTCCCGCAAGCAGCGCAATATAGCTGGCCAATACGCCCGGATAATTCAAAAAGCAGGTCGAGATTTCAATGAATTTCCCGTCCAGTTTTTCAATTTCAGTCGGCTGATCGACTTCGCTGTTAGCCTCCTGCGGCGCATTTGATGCTTTTTCCCCTCCACCGTTTTTATGTTTTGCCCGTGCGCGGTCAATATCGGTTAGACACTGCAGGGCCGCCATAATCATTTCTTCTGTATCGGATAAACTATCCACAAATGTCTCCCCCACGATGCGTTTGAGATAATGATCGTAATAAAAATGCACCGGGTAACTTCTGTCCAGAGCGATACTTGTACGATGCATTCTACAAATGGCATCATAAAATCGGGAGGCATCCCCCAGGAGCAATTGCTCCCGTTCATCCCCACGCGATGCTCCAATCAGCAATAGCGGCAAATCAAATTCCTGGCCCTGAATGTTTTTAATGCGTTCCAGCGCCCTCACACATCGTGAGAGCAGGCTTGCCGTGGTTTCCGGAATATCATCATTGACAATCAAAATATGCGGTTGAAAATAACGGAAACTCTGTTCAATCAAAGAAGCATCCGCGGTGTTGATTTCTCTTGCGGGAATACATACCTGCTGAACCTGATCATCGGGATCGGTTACTTTTCTTCCTCCGGAGGTGAAGGTAAAAGGCAGTTTTTTATCAAAAATTTGGCTTCCCGGTTCGTTGCTGCACGCCTCAAAGGCCGTGGGATAGACTTCCACCGGCTCCTTCGCCAGCAGAAAAGCGAAATGATTCTCGAAAACATGTTTTTTCGTTTGCGGTTTTTCCGGGATTAGGTGCCACAACGTTTCCATCAGATAATAATTGGCACGATTGTTCCCAATGATCAAAACATTCGGCCAGCTTTTAGAGTTTTTCATCAAGGAACGCCCTTTTTGAATGGCCGCCCAGACCCGGTAGCC
This sequence comes from Candidatus Zhuqueibacterota bacterium, assembly GCA_015491485.1. Lineage (GTDB taxonomy): Bacteria > Zhuqueibacterota > Zhuqueibacteria > Zhuqueibacterales > Geothermadaptataceae > Hydrothermovivens. The sequence goes on along the minus strand of WFVT01000165.1, from coordinate 13,527 downwards.
CAGGGTGTTGCCCTGGGACTGTTTCGGATACACCAGCACAATGTGATGGGATCGCGCCCGGTAGGTTAGATACGCGATCTGATCACTTCCAGTCACGGCGATAATGGCGTTGATTTTTGCCTGAGCGGCGCGATTGAATACCTGTTGAACTCCCCGTACATCCGAAACCATCGACACGATCAGATTGGCGCGCTCGAGATTGACCCGCGAGCTGATAAAAGGTTCCCGGGCTTCGCCCAGAATCACCGGCACCAAAACCCGCTGTTCCGCATGGACGATTTTATTTTCCGGGGACTTCGATTTGTAAGTCCGCCTGAGAGAGGCAACCACCCCAAACCGTCCCAAAAGCTCATTTTCGGAGGCATAAATCACATCTCGTTGGCTTTTCTCAACAACGACGGCGCCTTCATAAAGAAATTCGATTCGCAAATCGGGGGAAATAATTTCATTCAAATGCACCTCCGATTTGAGCTTTATATATTGCCTGAAATTTTTTACAAAATTCTTGATGGACGATAGGTTCTGTCGGGCTTTTAACTCTTCTTTTTTCCCTTGCAATTTCTGCCAGCGATAGTGCAAATCCCGATTAACGATCCGCTTTCCCAAATTGCCGTAACCGACGTAAACAATATGCCCCTGGATTTGCATCAGATGGTTTGCAACATAATGATTGAAATACTCGCCATACGTTTCATCGATATTGAGCAGCGAAAACAGAAATTGCCCAAACCAGGCAACGAAAATACCGATAATCAAGACCAATCCGTCCGGCTGAAAGAGTTTTTCAAAGACTGCTTCATTGGGAATCCAAATCAAAAACACTGCGGCCAAAAGAATGAGCGACACCAAAATACCACCACCGATTGTGAGAAAGTGGAACTTCATCAAGATGGCTCTCCAGAGATGCTTTAAATAGGTCGGAGCGCGGAACAGGATGCCCTCGATATCCATTTCATGAAACGTAACCGAAATCAGGGTGGGCAGCATCACCCGGTTGCCCAGGCCGGCGGTTAAAAAGAGCCACAATGCCACAAAAAGCGAACCCGCAAACCAGGCGGTGATCTGATACCATGTTTTCGCCACGGGCGATGGATGTTCGGTTGCTGTTTCAGGCGGAGGATTCTCCGGGGAGATGCCCCGGTAAAAAACTTCAACGTAAATCGGAGCCACATGAAGCGGAATGATAAAGGCGGGTGGATTTTGATTTTCTTGCTGCAGCAGCTCTTGTTGGCTACGGTCTAACTTTTCAATGAAGAAATGGTATGGCTTTCGCTCCAATCGCCCCGTTTTATGATAAGCCATGACCCACAATTCAATCACCAGGAAGCCGATCAATACCCCGAGAATGCTGAATCCTTCAAACCAGATGGCCTTGCGTTTTTTCCTTCGCTGTTTGGGAAGTTTTGCCAGCCCCACCTCACTTGCGGCTGTTGTTTTATAATGCCAAATGGAAATGAATCCTATTACCAACAGCCCCAAGAACCAGATCAGATTATAGCTGGATTGAAAATCCTGAACCCTGCCCGAATCCGGAAAAAGAATCTTCATGACGATGTCATGAGGGAAAAGGACATAGACGATCAATAAAAGCGCAATATTTCGAAGAAAGATTAGAACGGTCTCAGTCGTGGCATGCCAATTTAAATAATTCAAGAAATGAGGTACCCATAGTAACCAGATATACAAAATCAGAGCCCCGGCATGGATGCCGATGCCATAAAACCAATTTTCCAATTGCAGTTGGTCAAATACCATCCTGGTGACAGAAATATTGAAAACGATGGCGATAGCAATGGGGGCTACGAAAAGCCAGAAATAAAAGCGTGATTTCCAGAATGGAATGTTCCGATAAGGCTGTTCCGTTAGTTTGAACTGAGAATGTTGATTGTCTTTCCGATCTGAGATTGTGCCAGAGAACATGCTCCCCCTCCTTACATTGATAAGCTTCGTATGTTTTCCAAACCATGGGGATGTTAAAAAGTGTTGAATTTTATACTCATGCGCAACATTTTTAAGACCAGGCGACTTCCCCCCTTCATCCGCATCGCTTGCACACGATAGCACCAATTCAGGGCCGCCGTCCGCCTCACCCGTTTCGGTTGTTTTTGCCGCTGTGGCCCCCTGTTCTGAACATGGTTTTTGAGCAGCTCCGTTCAGGCGATTTGGCGTGACAGTCATCACGGGACAGGACAATTAAACTCGCAGCTCAAAATCATCTGCATCTTTCCAGACAGGGAAGCTTTCACGTATGGACTGCAAGCGGCTGTACGACAGGGGAATGGTTTGCAGGCATTCGATGTTGCGGGCATGAAACAGGATGTCTCCGGCGGGATCGAGGACCATGCTGTCCCCGCTGTGAGCATAACCGTGGCCGTCTTCCCCGATGCGGTTCACCCCAATCACATAAGCTTGATTTTCTATGGCGCGGGCCACCAGCAACGATCGCCAGTGTGCCGAACGTTTCGCCGGCCAGTTGGCAATGAAAATCGCGACGTCGTAGTGATTGCCGAGATTGCGAAGCCAGACCGGAAATCGCAGGTCGTAACAAATAAATGGACAGATCTTCCAACCATGCAGTTCCACCACCAGTTTGTCACGCCCGGCACTGTACACGCGTTCCTCCCGGGCCATGCGGAACAGATGCCGCTTATCGTATTTGCCAATGCTGCCATCCGGATGCGCCCAGATGAGCCGGTTGTAAAACCGGCCGCCGTCCTCGATGATCACACTGCCGATGAGATGAAAGCCGCGCTGCTGCGCCTGTTGCCGCATCCATGCAACCGTGGGGCCGTCCATGGGTTCGGCGAGATGCGCGGCATTCATGGTGAAACCGGTGGAAAACATCTCCGGAAGCACCACAATATCCGGCTCACCGGGAAGACGATCCAGTTTTTCGTGAAACCGGTCGAGATTGGCGTCACGATCTTCCCAGACCAGGGATGTTTGTACAATGGCAACGTTCAAATCTTGCATAAGATCTCCGCGGCTCGTTCCAGGGTTTCATCGGTTTTGGCGAAACAAAAACGTAGCACTTTATAGTCGTTCCGGTTTTGATAGAAAACCGAAGGCGGTATGGCGGCAACGCCATACTCCGTAGTCAGCCGGCGTGCAAATTGCGTGTCCGGCTCATCGCTGACGGCGCTGTAATCCAACAACTGAAAATAGGTTCCCCTGCAGGGCACCACACGAAAGCGCGAATCGCGCAGCAAAGCCTGGAAGCGATCCCGTTTTTGCTGATAGAATTCAGGCAATTGCAAATATTTCTCTTTCTTTTGCAAATAATCCGCATAGGCATACTGCATCGGCGTGTTGCTGCAAAACGTCACGAATTGATGCACGCGCTGAAACTCGCGCATCAGTGTCTTCGGCGCCACACAATAGCCCAGTTTCCAGCCGGTGGCGTGATAGGTCTTGCCGAATGAGCTGACCACAAAGCTGCGCTCCGCCAGGTCCGGATAGCGGCAAAGACTGCGGTGCGGTTCACCATCAAAGATGATGTGCTCATAGACCTCATCGCTCAGCAGCACGATATCTGTTCCGCGCACCAGCCGGCGGAGCTGCTCGATGTCTTCATCCATCAGCACGGCGCCGGTCGGATTGTGCGGTGAATTCAAGATCATCATCCGCGTCCGGGGCCCGATCGCCTGCCCGACTTCCGCCCACGGAATCCGGTAATCCGGCGGCTGCATGGTGATGGGCACCGGCCGTCCACCACTGAGCCGGATGGCCGGGGTATAAGAATCGTACGCCGGTTCGAACACAATCACTTCATCTCCCGGTTGCACCACAGCGGTAACGGCCTCGTACAGCGCCTCGGTGGCTCCGGAAGTTATGGTGATTTCGGTTTCCGGATCATACGTCGCGCCATACATCGCCTCGATTTTTTCCACCAGACGTTCCCGCAGCAGCATAACCCCCTGCATGGGGGCGTACTGATTCAGCCCCCGGCGCATGTAATAATGCACTCGCTCGATCAGCTCGGGATCACAATCAAAATCCGGGAAACCCTGCGACAGGTTGATGGCGTGGTGCTCGTTGGCCAGTTTCGTCATCACCGCAAAAATGGTGGTGCCCACATCGGGCAGTTTTGAGGGAAGATGCATCAGCCGTCCTTTCCTGGTTTCATGATCGATTTCGAAAACCGCTGTGATTGATAGTACGGATGCATTTCCATCCGGCGGTAACGTTATTTTTGTTCGATGATTTTGATCCACTGTCCCGCTTGAACACGGTCTCCTAATTCCAGACCATTGAGAATGGCTATCTCTTCAAACCGGTCGCCGGGGATGCGGTAACGGGACAATACCTGCTGAAGCGTGCCGGCCCGGTTGACTTTGCGAATGCGCACGCGCCAGGGTTTTTTCCGGAGTGCGGCCTGATTGCGCAGCCGATCGAAGCCGCGGGCGACTTCTGAAAAGACTCTGCGGAAATCGGTATAACGCTCGTGCGTCGTAAAGCCGTGAAACACAAACACAGTCTGTTCTTTTTGAATGAAGTGCGACAGCACGAGAAGCGTGTCGCTGTCGCTGATGACCTGCGATTGCAAGCGTACCGCCGGGAAACCGTGGATTCGCATAGAACGGCGCTCCAGAACGGCGGCTTTGCTGTTTTGAGTGAATCGCCGGGCGGCCTCTTCCGGAGTGGCTGCCTTTGCCAGGGACAATTGTATGGCGGCGGCCTGCCGTGGCGCAGTCAATTGGACACTTGCGGGGGAGTTTTTCACCTGCCAGCGCTCAGGTACGGGAAACTGGAACCGCATCTGAGGATGATAAAACATACCCGATTCCACAAACCCCTGTCGCGGATCTTCGCCATAAACAATGCCATCGATTCGGCGCAAATAATCAATACGGCGCACATTTTTGGGCTGAAACTCTATTTTTTGTTGCCATTCCCGGGTCAGCGCATGAATGCGTTTTTCGCGGTCCCGTGGATTGGGGTGGGTCGATAAAAACGTCGGCATGGTGGCGCCGCTTTTTTCGCTCAACCGGGCAATGGTTTTAAAGAAATTGGCCATTTCATGAGCGTTGTAACCCAGCCGGGTGGCATATTCCACCCCGAGCCGGTCCGACTCCGATTCCTGATCGCGGCTGAATTTCAAAAACAACAAGCCGACACCAACCTCGGCAAATTTGCTGAATTTGCGAAATTCCGGTGAAAGCGCTGCGCCAAGGCCGATTGCCAGGCCGGCCAGTTGCGCCCGGGAAATCTGCTCAGCGCCGTGCCTCGCCACGATGTGCCCCACCTCATGCCCCATCACCCCCGCAAGCTCCGCTTCGGAATTGAAATGCGCCAGAATACCGCGGGTGAAGTACACCCAGCCGCCGGGAAGGGCAAACGCATTCACGACCGGGCTATCCACCACCCGGAAAGTGTATTTTAAATTGGGACGGTGTGAAACCCCGGCAATCGCCTGACCGATTTGATCCACGTAAGCGGTCAACTTCAGATCATCATACACGCCAAATTCAGCGAGGATTTGCGGATCGGCCTCTCTGCCCAGTGCGATCTCATCCGCTTCCGTAAGGAGAGTGAAAGTGCGCTTTCCTGTCACGTAATCCCGCGCACAATGCAGCGTGAAAAGCGACAATACCACAATGGTTACCAGCCACAGCCGGCGATGCATTCCAGAAATGGCGGCTTTCCTCATGGCTTCTCCCCTTCCTGTCGATCCGTGTTTATCTGCTGTAAGATCAATTGTTTCAACGCTTTCACCGACCGGCATGCCCGGATGGCATCAGCCGGAACACACAACCGCAGCCGGCCGTTCTCACGCCAAAAAACGGCGGGCAGGGGGACATCCGGATGATCGGCCATTTTGCGCCATTCATCGCGGTGATAAAATTCAACCGGATAGCCCAGCTCGCTGATAAACCTTTTCCATGCGTCGCGCATCCCTACCGGTGCATGGGTGAGCATACAAAGCCGACACGGATACGTTTCCGGCGACATGACTTTGTGCACCAGATCCGTCAACCGGTTAAACATCCCGCTGTCGGCATTATACACCAGCACCAGTGCCGGCTGCCCGCTTCTCGAATTTTTCGCAACCTTTGCCACGAAGACCGCTATTGCTTTCCGGACAATTTGCAAGCTCATCCACGATACAAATGCGCCACATAGGCTTCGTATCCATTGAACATCCGGGTGGGGATGCGTTTACCCGTGCCGATATCACGCTCGGTGGCTTGCGACCACCGCGGATGCGGGACTTTGGGATTCACATTTGCCCAGAAGTCGTACTCATCCGGAACAAGATCACTCCAAAAAGTCCGCGGCTGTGTGCGGGTGAATTCGATCAGCACAATGGATTTGATGCTTTTGAATCCGTATTTCCAGGGGGTCACCAATCGAATCGGGGCGCCATGTTGAGTCGGCAGGGCATGGCCATAGATGCCGGTGGCGAGAAAAGTCAGCTCGTTGGCGGCTTCGGCCAGGGTGAGGCCTTCGAAATAGGGCCATGGATAATGCCGCTGCTTTTGACCGGGAGCCTGGGAAGGGCGCAAAAACGAGACCATGCGCACGTACTTTGCTTTTGAGGTCGGCTGCACCATATCCATCAGCTTCTTAAACGCAAACCCACTCCACGGCACCACCATGGACCACGCTTCGACGCACCGGTGGCGGTAGATCCTCTCTTCCAGCGGCATTTGTTTCAGCAATGTATCGATATCGAGGGTCATTGGTTTGTGAACTTCGCCGCGAATTTCCACGCGCCACGGGTGCGTTTCAAATTGCTGCGCCAGTTGCCAGACCCGCTCCTTTTCCATGGTGAACTCATAAAAATTATTATAGGACGCCGCGATATCTTCCGGCGTCAGGGGCCGCTCTACGGTATAGCGTGTATTGCGCGGCACAGGATAAGGCGGCCGGGGTTTGGGAATGGTTTGCCACACCCCGCTTTTCTTTTTATTCTGCAAGCCCAGTGCCGAGGCCAGCCATCCCGCTTGCAAACCGGCGACTCCAAGTCCGGTCCATCCCAGTTTACGCAAAAACGCCCGGCGATTGAGATAAACCTCCTCCGGGGTCACCTCACGTTCGTCCAGTTCCCAACCTCTTTTTATTTTGATAAGCATCGATTTTCGCTCCTCATTTTGAATCGGTTCATGAAAGGGTGAGTGATGCATGTCTCATGCATCATTTTATCGCAATGGCAAAGCCTGAATCGGTTCGAACGCAAAAAACCGGGTTTCTCAAACTCTGTTTTCAGAGACGCATCATCCGATTCGCGATGCAATTAACATAATAGAAACATCGCAAAATCGCAATAATCTTCCCACGAATCCCAAATAGTGAAAAATCGTTTGATGGAAAAGAATGAAAAACAGGGGATCGCTTTCCAGTAGCGGAGGATGCGGAGGATTTTAGCTTAGTGAAAAGCCATCGTTGCTTAAAACTTCTCCGAGCCTGCGCAAATAGTTGCACAAGCTCGATCAAACGCGCCTATGAAAATTCTTTCATGTGGTTTTTTAATTCCTGAAGGATCAGACGGAGGGATGCATCATCCGGGTTGAGTTGAAAAGCCTGATGGTAACTCTCAAAGGCTTTCCGATAATAATCTCGCACGGCGTCGGCGCGGTTCTCGCGGGCGTGCAAAATCGCAAGATGACGCTGAAGCGCACCCAGTTGCATGAGCACATTCACTTTATGAGATTCCACGGATAACAGCTTTTGCAATTTGGAAATGGCCGCAAGCAACCGGCTAACGGCTTCTTTGAAAGCGCGCTGCTGCTCCAACACGTGTACCAAACGTTCGGTAATCTTTGCAATATCCAGCGCCGCCTCCAGGGCATGGGCTTCATCTTCGAACAGTTTCTGCTGGATCTTGATGGCACGCTCGTAGTATATTTTCGCCGATTCGAGGAGCTCTTTTTCCGCATAAATATCCGCGATGGCTGCGGTGGCCCTGGCTTTCTCCCGCACCGCGCTCCAATCTTCCGGGTGCAATTTCAACCACTCATCCAGAGCATGCAGGGCTTTTTCCAGATTGGATTGCGCCCCTTCCCATTGTTTCCCCCTTTGCTGGATGCTTGCCAGCGCCATGAAAGACAGCGCCTGATTGAAGAGCGTATTCCCAAACGTCTCATCACATTCACGAACGCTTTGATAGTCCTGCACGGCTTGCAGATACATCGTCTGGGCCTGCTCCACTTCGCTCAATTGCACACAAGCCGACGCCAGATTCGCCCTGCTGACGGCGCGAGAATAGCGAGCCTCCAAATCATCGGGCATGGCTTCGATCACGTCGCTGTAAGCCTTTTGCGCGTTGTAAAAATTGTCTTTGGCCTCGTGATACTGCGCAGAACGCATGTGCAACTGGCCCAGTTCCAGAAACGCATCGGCAAGCCGCTTCCGCGCAGAAATCTGCTCCGGTTCCATTTTAAGAATGGTCTCAAACACTTGAATCGCCTGATTAAACTGCCACAGCGACTGGCCATACTCGTTGCGTTTGGCGCACAATTCGCCATACTGCAAATGCGCCCGCGCTTTGCTGGCAAGGGTTTGAAGATCGGCATTGTTGATTTTGAGCGCCTGATCATAGGCGGAAATTGAACGCTTAAAGCTGTCTTCTGCACTTTCCGCCGAACGGGCTTTGAGCGCGAGGTGCGCTACCATCAGATGGGCATCGCCCATACGGCGATAAGCATCGATGCATTTGGGAGCCTTCACGGTGCACCGGTTGAAATGCTCCAGGGACTCGATCAGGCGCGCCAGCGCTTCCTGTTCTTTTTCCTGTTCATTCAGAATAAAGCCAACCTGGGCATGGGTTTCGGCATAACCAAACAGGATTTCAAGATTTTCAAAGCCATCATCCAGGAGCGTTTTGTAAATTTGCTGGGCATGTTCGAAGTGAACCCGAGCCAGTTTCTGATCCTGGTGAAGGGTATAGGCTCTTCCGACCGTGAATTGCGCTTCGGCGCGCAACATCCGCAAATAGGGATTGGCCGGACAACATTCCAGCGCTTTTTCCAGCAAGGCATCGGCTTTCAGAAGCACTTGCGCGCCCAGAACCGGTTTTTGCGTTAAAAGCAACAGTTTGCCGCGCAATAGAAACGTTTGGGCCTGCAGAGCAAGCATATCGAATCGGTGGCCGTTTCCGGCAGCCTTTGCCTCATTGTAAATCGCCCTCAAAAGCTGCTGCGCCTGTAACGGCGCTTCCGACACCAGAACACGGGAGAAAACCAGCGAGCCCATCAAACGATTACTTTCCAACAAACGATGGCCGGGCATTTTCGCCAGGCTCTGCTTCAACAAACGCAAGGCGGCATGGTAATCGTCATGAGCATTGACAGCGGGATGAAATGGGGACGGCAACCAGAGACGCATCAAAAGGCTGAGCGCCAGATTATGGCGTGCTTCTATGCTGTCCGGCCAGGATTGATGATACGCCTCAAAGGTCGTGATTGCCTTATTCAAATAGTCGCTTGCCTCCTCATAGGAAGCCATCGTCAAAAACAGTCGGGCATATTCCAACTGCATCAGCCCGGTCAGGTTCTGTAGCCAATCCGTTGCCGCACCGGAATCCTGGAGATCTTCCAAGATGCTTTCCAGAGAGCGGAGGTGATGGCTGGCGCTGACATACTGCCCCATAATGAGATTCAACCGGGCCCAATCCAGGTACACTTTGCACAGTTGAAAACGGATATCGAACAGCCCGGGAATCGTTCTGCGGGCATACTGATATTTTTGAGTGGCCATATTGAAAAGCGGCTCGGCTTCATCAGCCCTGCCATGTTGCGACATGATGTTGGCTTTGAGATGAAGTAGATCGGCCTGGCAGCATTGCAGAAATGGATTTTCCGGATAGGCCATAAATGCAGATTCCAGCTCCGGCTGCAGCCGCTCCAATACTTGAAGCGCTTTTTCCAATGCGGCATGCTGATAATCAATCCATGCCGTTTGCAAACTGTAACTGATTCGCGCGATCAAATCATGGAGAGATTCCGCTGGCAAAGCTCCGCCTGCCGCGTTCTCCATTTGGAGGATCAGTTTCTCCGCGGCATCGCGGTCGTCACTGTGTTCATAAATTTTGAGCAATCGCTCAGCCGCAAGGTACGCATTGCGCATTTCCGCTTTGCCGGCGATCCCGGCCGCCTGTTTGAACACCTTCATTGCCTGCGGCGTATCGTGATGCCAATCCAGCACATCTCCGATATCGATCAGCAAGGCTTGCAACCGGGGGGATGAAGGCAATTTGCCCTTGCGCTGACGCAGAAGTTTAAATACCAGGGTATGCAGTGCCGGAGCGGCTTTCTTCGCCTCCTGTAACGTAGCGGGGCGGGCTTCCCGAAGCATCTGAAGATATTGAACAGTGGCAAGGTACATCAAAAAGCGATCATCTTCCGGGAAGCCGGCCAGATAGAATTCAGAAAGCCGTACCGCAGCTTCGAAACACTCACGGGCCCGCTGATCCTCGGAGACCAGCCAAAATGTCCAGCCGCTCTCAATAAATGTGCGAATTTTCAAGATAGCGATGCGTGGATTTTCCGGCTGCTGCCGGTTGGCGGTATCGATAGCCTGATAAGCGCAATCCAATTGATCAATGGCCGGCAAAAATTCCGCCCGATCCCGTAACAAACGGGCAGCGGCCAGGTGCATTTCACATTTCAACCGGTTATCATCCGGGGCTGGCATGCGTATATTTTCCAGACTCTGAATCGCCTGCCGATAGTGTTCCTCAGCCTGCTTTGGCTGCATATGATTTTCGTACAATCTTCCGCGCGCATAAAACAGCTTCGCTTTCATGCGCAGGGCTTCCGAATCCCGCGGCGCGCGGTGCAACGCGTCGCGTATGGTTTTTTCCGCTTTTTCAAAATACGGAACACTTTCTTGCCAACCGGCTTTCTGATATTCAGCTAGAGCACGCAGCCGGTACCCTTCCGCTTTTAAAGTCAGCGCAGGGACCCAATCTGGAGACTTTTCCAGCACGGCATCGCAACTTTGTATCAGCATGCCGGTGTACCGGGCAACTGCGTCGGAATCGCGGCTGCGAAGATTGTATTCAGCCAAAGAAACGCAAAGCTGAATCTGCAGGAGATGCGTCGGCGGGTGATCGTCAGCACAGCGCACAGCCTGACGGCTGTAGCGCAAGCCTTGCTTTAAATGATACAGCGCCAGCCGATTGGCTCCGGTGAGGGCGTCATACCGGGCAAGAGCATGAAAAATTTTTGCCCTCCAGAAAGGGGCAATCTCCCCCAGTTCCGGCAAGACCGCAAACAGGGTCTGACTTTCGCCAAGCCGTTCATGATCGAGGCTCTCATGAAACGCCTTCAGCCACGCCCAAATCCCCCGTTCGCCGGCGAATTGGCAGAGATGATAAATCGCCTCCGCCTTAGCCGAGGCATCACCTTGTTCAGCAAGGCTCTGATAGTATCGATACAACGCCTGATGGGCACGCCGCACTATGCGCTCACCAAACGCTTTTAACGTGCTTCGAAAGGCCGGATGAATTCGGTATTGTTCAGGGGAAACGTTCGGGATGGACTCAACGAACAGAAATTGCCGCAACAGTTGAAAAAAACGGGAACTGGCATTGAAGACCAGATTTCGACCTAAAAACAAGTAGGTTTTGATGTCAAACGATCGCGCTGCGCTAAGGGCGATCGTGGCGAAGGCAAGGTCCCGGGGGACGGCATGAATCAAATGGCGTACAAGATGAACTCTCAGATCGCTGTGACGCGCCCACATTTCGGTGATGTCGTGCCCGTTGCGATGATAGAGAATCTGCGCCAATCGCAATCCGGCCGCGAGATGCAACGGCAAATACTGGCTCTGCCCGTTGATAGCCAGCGATATGGCCGTTTTCTGAATAGCGCCGGGCATGCCATCATTTTGTTGCATGAACGCCCTGGCGTGGTCTTTGCTCAAAGGTTCAAAAGCGATGCTCGTCGAACGCTGTTCGGCATCGGTCGGCTTCAACGGGAATTCATCGGAGGTGGTTCCGGCCAACAGCACCATCACGCCGGGAATTTGCAAAAGCAACTCCACAAACCGATGGATCCAGAACACCGGTCGGCCAAGCATTTCACTCCCGTTCCACCGGTGGCCGAGAGGATCGCCAGGTAGATGATCCAGGATGAAAACAACCTGACGCGGTGCGGGAGAACGGGTGATCTGCAGATGCAAATCCGCAGCAAAAAGGGAAGGCAAAATTTGCAGCAAAGAAGCCGGCCCGGCTGCATAAAAGCATTTTCGCAATGATGTTTTTGCCATGTCCGCGTCGAACGATACCGGATGGGTATGATTCCGGCAAAACCGTTCAATGGGATCGAGGAAAATTTCCGGGGTATTGTCCTTCCATTCGTTTTGAATCAGATCGGCCAGCGCATAGATAAACGGGATAATTTCGGCAGGAAACAGCTTGCGCAGGTTCCCCGGCATGAGCTGTCCCATTCGAAACATATACAGCAAAGCCGCCACATCAAAAACAGGGACATGAATATGAAACCGGGCCAGTTGCCGACGGAAACTCAAAAGGCCATAAAACGGTTCCCGCGGGCGCACCACGTCCCCAGGCGCTACCGAAAAGTCCAGGATAGCGACCGGCACAGAGCCCGAAGTCAGGCTATCCCGACGCGCTTTCCCGTTTCCTCCAACTGTCCCGGACGCCCAGGAACGTCCCGACGCCTGTCGGTGACAAAATTGGGCGATCTGCCGTAAAATCCAACTTTTGCCGGTGCCGTCGGCGCCATAGAGATAAAACAGCCAGGATCGAGCCGGTGCTTCAGCTAATGCGCGCTTGAACTTTTCGATCGTCTTCCGTTGAGCGGGCGTTAAAAAGACTTGTTTATTTTGGGGGGGCCTGATGTCCTGCTGAAGACCATCCTGCACATTCATAGGAAATTTTCAAAAATAATGAAAGCTCTCCTGCCAACGGATTAAGCCAATTCGGATTGTGGGTTATCATACATTTATACCGCCCACCCGGGGAGCTTGCAGAACAAAATACCGTCGGGGACTCGGAAACCATCGTTTCCCAGTAGTGGGAATGTTTGTATTTTTTGCAATCGTTGGCGAAAAAATTCGGTCGCTTTCCGAGGTAACACCATGGATTGCACGGTGATTGTGCGGAGCAAGTCGCGCATTGTTGCGTGCAGATATTGACATGCATTCATGCGCTGGATGGGAATTTACGGGACGACGCTTATGATTTTGTCATGCGCCGATTGGGCCGGATTCAGGAAAGCCGAGGGATATCCAATTTTCATTTCATCATAATCAGGCAAAATGAACCAAAGACAATGGAGCCGTCCCCAAATTTCCTTTCAGCGTGCTTCCCGAGAAAGTGGGGATCCTTAAGAGATGGTTTCTGTTGGACGCCCGTTTCCGCAGGCATGACGATTTGAGAGCTATTCTTCTGTTTCGGAACAGCTCCTATTTGCGTTTCACCTGAAGTTTTCCGTCAAGTCGTGGAAGGGCATCCGTTTGCGGCATGCCGGCTCCTGCATCATTTATCCGCCCCACAAAACAGGACGGTTCCGGGGGATTCGCAATTGATAAAGCGCAGAGTGGACTATCGGACTACAT
>WFVT01000164.1 GCA_015491485.1 Candidatus Zhuqueibacterota bacterium | reverse complement strand
TCCTCCGTTTTTCACTTCAATGCCAGATACTCAGGATGGTTATGAGCCGCGGATGCTTTGTAGCACAAGCTTCTAAAGTAGCACAAGCGCCCCGCTTGTGATTGTTGTGGACTGGCACAGTTTGAAATTTTTTTGCGACTTTCGGCCGCCACGCAAACAAGGATGCTTATGCTACACTCAAGCAGGGATGCTTACGCCACACGCAAGCAAGGATGCTTGCGCTACATACACCATTTGCCTGCAACTTCATTTACACAAAATTAAACCATTAAGCCCCATATCAGGGACCTGAGCCATTATATATATAAATTGACAAAATTGCAGGAAAGGCGGATAGGGTACGCCGATGAAGCGGAAAGAGTGTAGTGGAAATTGAGATGAGAGGACGGGGAATTTCCAATCGAGGACGTGCTATTCACAATTATTCACTCACAGAGCCGCTGGCAGCGCGGGGCATCGCGCAGAAAACTGCCCTCGCATTCTCTGCGCCTCAGCGAGAGGACGAAAGCCTTCACTTTTGTCGTGATAAATGGAGTCCCCTTTTTTACAACGCCATGCCGCGTTCGATTTCATTCAATCTCCACCACCTGGCTGCCGTTGCGCAGCGACTTTTCCGCCGCTTCCAGCGCTTTCACCACCCGCAGCCCGTTGTAGCCATCCGTTTTGGGACGCTGTCCGGTTTCGCAGCAATCCAGAAAATGCTCCATTTCTTTGAATAGCGGCTCATACGTATCCAGCCGCGGGCTGACCACATCGCCGGCGCGGTAGCTGAGCTGGTACTCGCCGAACGTCTCCGGATCCTTGTAATCCACGCCCTTGTCGAAAATCTTGACCTTTTCGATGTTTTCGGTGTCGTCATATACCAGCATCTTGGCGCTGCCGATGAGGGTGGTGCGGCGCAATTTACTGGGTGCGAGCCAGCTCACCTGAACATGCGCAATCACCCCGCTGGCAAATTCCAGATTGATGAACGCCACATCCGGGATGCCGCGCTGCACGTAGTCCCGGCCCATGGCCGAGATGTATTTCGGCATTTCATCCAGCCAGAAGAAAATCGACGAAAAATCATGCGGCGCCAGGTCCCAGATCACCGAAATGTCTTTTTGATGCAGCCCGAGGTTGACCCGCGACGAACTGATGTAAAAAATGTCGCCCAGGTCCCCGCGCTCGATCACCTCTTTGATCTTCAGCACCGGCGGGCTGAACTCGAACGTATGCCCGACCATCAGCACCCGCTGGCGGCGCTCCGCCAGCTCGATGAGCTGCATGGCTTCTTCTTTGTTAGACGCCATGGGCTTTTCCACGAACACGTGCTTGCCGGCCTCCAGGGCCGCCTGTGCCAGCGGCGCATGCGTGGACACCGGCGTGGCGATTACCACGGCATCGATATCGCCATCGGCGATGACCGTGTTGAAATCTGTGGTCACTTCAATTGAAGGATAGCGCAACTGCGCCCGCTCCAATTTACTCGCGTTCAGGTCACAGGCGACCAGCCGGTGACAGCGTCGCGTTTCGTAAAGATTGCGCAGCAAATTCGGTCCCCAGTAGCCGAGGCCAATTACGGCGATGTTCATGGTCATACTCACATTCGGTTTAATTTTGCGTTTTCATATTTTCAGCACTTCCTTGGCAAGCAATCCGGTCTCAAAAAAATACGATTTTAACCATGATTTGCAAGCAAGAAATGGCATGAGAGGTACCGGTTTCATTCGAAATGCAACGAATTGTAAAATGTCAACAACCGTCTTTCCATCAACTCCCAGTTATAGTGCTTGCGGAAGCCTTTAATGGCTGCCTTTTTGAATGCTTCGTATCGTGTGCGGTCTTTCAGCAACTCTTCGATGGCGTGTTTGATGGTTTCTGTTTTCAGGTCAGGCAGGAGCAGGCCACACGGGGCTTCTTGCAAAATCTCCGCCACATCGCCAATGGGTGAGACCAGTACCGGTACGCCAAAGGCCATGGATTCATACAATTTGGTCGGCGTGCCAAAGCGGTAGTGCGCATTTGGAGCGTAAAGATTGAACGACAGCGTGAACTGATGGTAGTGTGCAAGCACTTCCGGATAGGGCAGAAAGCCCGGATAAATGAGCCGATGGCTATGCTCCTGCAAAAGCCGATCGAAGGCTTCCTGAAATTGCGGATGCACTTTACCAATCAAAACGGCGCGGATGTCAGGATAATCGTCGGACAAATCGTGAATGGCCTGCAAGAGATTCTCGATGCCCAGCTCGGCCGTGATGAAACCGATCCGGCCAATAATTGGGAACCCGTCGATTTTGGGCTCCGCCGGCGGCAGCGCCTGCACCGTCTGCGACGGAACGTTGCGCAGCATAATGATTTGACGGATTCCCATCGAGGCGAATTTTTTCGCCTGAACGGAGTTCGTGATCATCACGCCGTCGGCATTGCGCGCCAGAAAACGTTCCAGGCGATCCAGCATAAATTTGAGTGCCCGCGGAAAATAGCCATAATAGTCCGGCTCGTGGGCATCGTAAATGAAATATCGTGTCCAGCCGAGTTTGCGGGCTAGCCATCCCAATGGAGCCACATCCAGATCATGACAATGCACGGCGTCAGGGCGATCTTTTTTCAGGATGGACAAAGCATGGCGATAAAAAGCAAGAAAACTTTTGATTGATGCCAGCCGAGCGCCATAGCGACCCCGGGAGCGAATGCGCCGTATGTGGATACCGTCATATATTTCATTTTCGGGGAAGGCCGCCGTACGGTCCCATGCCAGAACGGTTACATGAAATCCGGCCCTGACCAAACTGCGTGCCTCTTTATAAACGCGCGGGTCCGGCTCGAATGGATTGCTGAGCAGCATGTAGATGGATGGTTTGTGCTGTACGGATTTTGTTTTTTCTCCGGAAGCTATTGACATTTCGATAAATCAAAGCTTTGTTAAGATGTTCTATTCGATTGTTTTAAAAACGCGCTTATTTCCGCAACCACCTCTTCCGGTGATATATCCAGACACGGATACGGCGGGCCTCCCATCTGGCAACTTTGAAAAGCATCGTAATGAACGCAGGGTTGGCAAGAAAGGTTACGAGTCAGGATTTTTGCTTTTTGTGTCCAGGGACCGTTTCGCTTTGGATTTGTTGCTCCCCAAATTACCAGAATAGGAGTCTCAACCAGGGAGGCAAGATGCATGACCCCTGAATCATTACAAACGAGTAAATCGCTGGATAACAATATATTTATTGTTTCATCGATCGAACAGGACTCGACTATTTCCAGCGAATTCTCGTGAATTTTGTTCGCAAACATGAAATCATCCGGGCCCAATAAAAAGAGCGGCCTCGCGATGTTTTCGGCTTGAAGCTTTAATGCGGTTTGAATAAAATGGTCCAATGGCCATTGCTTATAAGCATGACCCGGCTTGGAGCCCGGATGAAAAAGTACGGTCGGCTTCGCGACAGAGGAAATACGGAATGGCTTCTGAGCTATATTTTTAATGAAGGATTTGTCCAGATAGAGTTCATCGTTGTCGTCCTCAAGTTGAATTCCCAAAGTTGCCAGCAGTTGCGCATTCTGCTTCACATCATGGAGGTGAGGATTTATCGGCAAAACATGGTAAAAAAATGATTCGATTTTATGAAAGTATGGTGATATATATCGATGTGAAACCGTACAATTACTCCGAAGCAATAGCGCCAGGAGTTGATAATGAAGGGTGAATGTCGGGAAACTCAATCCCAGCCAATCAATCGAAATCTTGCTCAATGCAAAAATCGATTTGATGAAATCTGGCAAGGAACGTTTTGCAAAAAACACCTCGTCGATGAATGTAATTTTTTGAAATAATTGGGCTATCGGGGGCGAGTCTGTCCATACATATATTTTCGAATCAGGCAAATGTTTTTTGAGCATTGCCAGTGCAGGCAAAGCCATGATCGCATTTCCAAGACCTTCTGAGCAAATAAACAAGAAGCTATGGAACGATCTCGATGATTTCGTACCCCGATTGAAAAAGGGTGAAATGATAGTTAAAAAGAGTTTAATCAGTTTTTGCTTAATTCTTTTTCGCATTGGTTGCAAGTAGAGTTAAAAATTTCTTTTTGATTTGGATATTTGCCAATCGAGTAAGAAGGGATGAAAAAAGAAATAAAATAAGCAATTTAATCGCAAATCGTAACAGATTGATTTCAAAATAAAAGAAATAACTGGCACCGGAAATGGCCATAATTAAAGCGAGTATGCCACCCACGAGCCTATAGTTTTGTGGAGTGGGAAAAAAGTATTGTGACGTGCGTTCGGCTGAAACGGCAAGCACAGCATAGCTTATGGTTGTTGCTATGGCTGCGCCGAGAATATCGTAACGAGGAATTAGCAGAATATTGAATCCGATATTCGTTAATGTTGCAAGTCCCACGACAACAGGTTCGAATTCAGTTCGTCCGGTCACATTAAGGCCAATATTCATCATGTAAAAAAGCCCCTGAAATAAATAGGCCAGCGCAATGGGAGGAACGATGATCGCAGCTTCGACAAATTTGCCAGCAGTCAAAAGCCATAATAGCTCCGGAGCAAAAAGCGAGATCAGTGCAACAAAGGTGGATATTACAGCAAGGTAGGCGAGCGTCAACTTCTTGAATTCATCTCTGCTCTTGCTCTCTCGAGCGATCCGGTACATCAACGGTGGCCAGGCCATTTGCATTGCATTAACCAGAAGGGCAACGATGAGACCCAATTTGTAGCCAATACTGTAAATTCCAAGATTACCAAACGTTGACCAGACGCGCAAAAAATAGCGGTCGGACATGTTTAAAATGTAAAACATGATCCCTGAAATCACAAGGGGGGAGCCAAACCGTAAAAGAGCCAAAAATATCCGCAGCGAAAATATAAGGCGAATTTGCTGGCGCATGAGATAAATGCCAATAATCGCTACGGCCCAGGATTTTAATACGAGAGCCAGAAGGATGCCTTCAAGGCCTAAGCGCAATAGTTTCAAGAATACAATTATGGCAAGAATTTCAATTAAAAATCCAAGGGATTGGAGCAAAAGAAATGTGAGGGCTTTTTCTTTTATGCGCAGATGCGCGGTGATCACTGCGATCAATAGGTTTGGAAGAAGCAAAAAAGCTGAAAGTTGAATCAGCTTTTCGTATTGTGCATCAGCCAGCAACAGGCTTGCAAAGAATTCTGCCCCCCAGAAAAGGATATTCCCGCCAATTAGTCCCATGAATAGCATAAACCAGGTGCTGGTCGAAACAATGTTCTTATGATGAAATTCCTGTCTCAGGGCAGACGTACGCATAATGGCCGAACCGACTCCCCCCTGAAAAACCAGTAAAAATAGTGTGTTAGTGATGACAATGATTTCTAAAATACCAAATTCTTCTTTTTGAATGTATAGCGAATAAAGAGGGAGGAGGATGATACCAGCAGCTTTATTCAGAATGGAAGCGATACCGTATAGCGATGCCTGTTTGATCCAGCGGAACTTAAGATTTTTCATGTAAGGTTTTTTCGTTCATTATTTCGATCGTCGCGAATAAGAATGCCCATAAAATAATGTAAAAATATCGAACCAGACACGTATTTGTCAATGCAATAATCAATAAGCCGATCCACCCCGAAAGCAGAGCGCCAATGAGATGCGCATTGTTGGCGTTTTTCAGGCGAACAAAAAGCCGCATGCCCCGGTAAAGGGGGATCATAATCACAGCGGAGAAAAGAATTAAGCCGATTATGCCCATTTTCCAGAGCACATACGCATAGGAATTGTCGACCAGATACGGAGACCAGTGTTTTAAGGTAATTGGCTCGATCGTCGCGCCAAGGCCAGTTCCAAAAAATATGTTATTTGACCATTGTGACAATGCGCGTTTGATTTCCGTGATACGAATGATCAGGGATTCGTCCCGTGCCAGATTTTCGAATGAGGAAATTCTCCATAAAAAGGTAGCCAGAGCATTTCCCGCATAAAAGCGATCGATCAGGAAAAGGAGCAAAGCGATCAACAGTAGAGCTGAAAAGAAAAAAACCGCAAATCGCAGGATTTGCTGGAGACCGATTCCTTTCCGAATCTGACTAATTCCCCAAAAAAGAAAAATAGAAAAAACGGATGTCACCCATAATGCACGCTGTTGAGAAAGAAAGACCATGGAAAACAGGATCAGGATTGCTGCAAATGCCAGGAGTCGTTTGCGTAACGAATTCGGGAAAAAGAAAAAACCGAAAAAGTAAGGCAGCGCAAGCTGGGCTACATGCGGTTGCTGCGTACTCACCCGGCGAATGATCATATCCGCGATTCCTTCTTCCGAGAAAGTCAAAAAGGCATATTCAATGGATACAAACACCGCAGCCCAGGATAAAATCAACCACATTCGATGGAGTGAGGGGACAGTTATATTCATAAAGCGAATGGGGAAATAGGCGAAAAATAACGAAAGCAGAATGGCGTCTGTTGTACTTGCTTTTAGCGAATGGCCGTTGGCATTTCCCCACAGAAACATAAAACATGTCCATATCAATAATCCAAAAAGAAAGAGATCAAACGAAGAGGATTTATGGGGAGGCCATTGGTCGTAAAGTTTGCCAATCCACCAGATAAGGGCGAAAAATGCCAGCGACATGATAAGCAGGTCGGTTCGAGCATAATAGGGAAAAAAACTGTAGCGCTCATAGGCACTATAATTGGGCAGGAAATAGATGTATAGTAAAACCATTAAAAAGAAGCGTTCGACCGAAAAAGCAGCCCACGCTACTATGGCCAGGCCCAAAAGGCCTGCTAATATCAGATGCAGTGAATCGGTAAAGAAAACCGCCGTAAAGATTAAAGCCGAAAAAACGAAGAAAAACCATCGCACTTTTGATAAAATATCTGATGCGAGGCTATGTTTGGAGATCGCATTGCCCATGGGTTAGTTCGAATCTGGGTTAGTCTTTTTTGAGGAGATTGCGAGGATTCAAACCGGAGAGTATGTATTGAATTTTTCCGGCCGTTTCTGGATCGCTTTCAGCAATACGATTAAGCCAGTCCTTTAAAAGCAGGTAAAGCATCGTGAGCATGGTTATAAAAAACGTAATGAAAATGACTAAAAATGCACGCTTTGGGCGACTCTTTAAAATAGGTAGGCTGGGAGGATCAAGGATTTGTACTACCGGGGTGTCTTTCGCTTCCTGAATTTTGGCCTGCTCATATTGTGGCAATAGGAACTCAAGAAGTTTTTGCTGCAGCTCGAGTTCACGATAACGCCTGATATATTCAAGACCAAGTTCCGGGAGCTTTGAAAAAGGCAATAAAAAATTGCTCTTCTCATCTTTTTGTGCATCCAATAATAAACCGTTAGTTGCACCGCCATTTAAACTTTCGAGTCTTTTTTTTAATTCAAAAAGCTCTTGTTCAACCTGTTGCAAAATTGGATGCCCCGAGGTATAATAATTTTTTAAAACACCAATTTCCACCTCTTTCGATAATATTTGCGCCTGAAGATTAGCGACTAACGAAATCTGTGCTTTAATTTGTTCCGGGAGGTCAAAAGCGCCATACTTTTGCTGAAAGGCCTGGTAGGCTTCTTCCGCATTACGCAGGTCTTCCAGATTTTTGCGATATCGCTTTTCGATATAAATCCGATTGAACCGGGCTTTTTCGGTCCGCTTTTCTCGATATATTCGATCTAACTCCTGTACAATGAATTCGACCATTCTTTTCGCCAGCTGCCGTGCCGAATCTTCTTTCACAGAATTGGGGAAAAAGCCTGTTGAAGCTTCCATGGATATAGTTAAAGTTCCATCTTCATTGAGATCAAATCGCATATGGCTTCGAGCAGCTTTGATGGTTTTTTCGATATTATCTTGTTTATAAAGTGTTTGCAGATCAAATTCCTTAACTAAATTTTCCACAAGAGTCCGGCTATTTAAAATGGCCAAATACAAATTGGTCTCATCGGAAAAGCTGCCGAAGCCCAAAGCTCCCAATGGCAAATTGCTGAGGAAGGACGAAAAGTTCATCTGCGTAGATTCTAGTTGAGGAGGCAGAAGAATCGCATAACTGCGGTACCATTTGGGCAGTATTAGGCTGAATAATACAGATACAACAAAAACGGCCGTCGAAATACCGATCAGGGTTTTTCTGTATTTAGCAAACAGGTATAAAATGTCCAAAAATGTGCTCTTCGATTTCATGGTTGCTATTTACGCCATTTGGATGGAATAGATTATGAGTTATTTTACTTCCTCAACGCCTCACGCAAGGTCAAAAACGTGAATACCTGGCCGAGGATGGTTGCTGCAATTTGTAGATAATCTTTGAGCAAAATTCGCCGCGACACTTTGACTTCAATGGTATCGCCGGGATACACCGGGGTATCCGGCCCGTTTTCCACTTTGCCGGTTTGGGCATGGTGAACGAGGATGCCTTTCAGTCCGGCGGCGTTTTCATTGGGGCCGGCAAGGCCAGCATAATCCCGTGCCAGAAAATTCGAATAATAGGGATACGGCCCTGGTCGAAAGACGGCACCCTGCACATAGACGCTGTCGTTGATGGATGGTATGGTGAGAATATCGCCATGCTGAAGCGTGAGAGGGTTGTCATGCCCATTGCCGGTGGCGGTATCTTCCGTAAAAATGGGAATCACGGCAAAGCGATTTTTCCCTGGAATGCGCCGCTTGATGG
>WFVT01000163.1 GCA_015491485.1 Candidatus Zhuqueibacterota bacterium | reverse complement strand
TTTCAATCCCTATACAGTCATTTCATTCGAACTTTCCACCGCCGGCGATGTGGAACTTTCGGTGTACGACCTGATGGGACGGCATGTGCGCACGCTGGTTCGCGGCATGCAACGCGCCGGAACTCACACCGTTCGATGGGATGGTCGCGATCAGCGGGGACGCCGTTTAGCGGGCGGCATCTATTTTTACCGGCTTCGCTTCGGCGATAGGATGTTAACGCGGCGCATGATTCTGCTTCCGTAAAAATCATTGCCCTCTTCCAATCATTGGCAAAATTGTCCTTGTTGCGGCGTTTCCCCTCCCCCGGGGAAGCGCCGTTTTTTTTGAAAAACCGCCCGAAAACAGTTGTAATTAAAATTAACGAATATTAATTTTTGCCTCGCCGTTTGTTTAATCAATTTACCTGGATTCCGGAGGCAATTGCCATGACCCATCCCCTTGCCCGGGAAATTTTAACCCTGTTCCGCGCCTGCTCCGAACCGGTTTATGCCGTTTTGCAAGACCTTCCTCTCGATCAATTGAATTGGAAACCGGCGCCGGACTCGCGTTCCATCGGCGAAATTTGCCGTCACTTAATTCGGGTGGATAACTGGTTTCTAAACCACTTCGGCATTGAACCGGTCGTGGATGATCCGGGAGCTGCCGGGGCGTCCGTGATTTTGCAAACCATGCAGAAAGCGCATCAACACATTGAAACGGTGCTCAAGCAATGCCGGAAACCGGATGATCTGCTGCGAAGCACGGCCGCCGAAGAGCTGCAGGGCCATAACACCCTGGCCGAAGCCATCGTACACATGGCGCAGCACTATTTGTATCATCTGGCACAGATCGTCTATTTGCGGCGGGCTCAGGATCGTTCCTGGCCTGCTCCTCTGTATCAATGGGAAGCCGCAACCTATGTCATTTCCGATCAACTGGCTGCCATTCAGCAGCTCAAACAGCAGTCCCAATAAACGGACAACAGCACCCTGAACCCGGTTGAGGTCGGGCATTCGTTTTTCACTCATCAAAGCGGAGGTAGTTCAATCATGCGAAAAACATTCGCGCTGACGTTTCTCAGCGCCGCCCTGATCCTGGCGGCAGTGCAGATTTCACTTTCTCATGACTACTGGTTTTCATTGAACCGATTTGCCCTGATGAAGGGAGATACGCTGGTAGTCAACCTGCTGGTGGGAGACGAACTGAAATCCGAGTTGGAGCGGCCGCTGCAAAAGAACATGACCAAAAGCTTCTATCTGATAACCGGGGATCAGACCATCGACCTTCTGGCGGAATTACCGGACAGCGCCATGCCCGTCCTCAAACGGAAAGTCGATTTTGAGGGGATGGCGCTGTTGGCCATGGAACGGGATTTCTGGTACACGGAAATGACCGACGAACAGTTCACCCGATCCCTGCAGCATGAAGAAATGCACGACGTTCTAAAATTGCGCGAGAAGCTCGGTCGGAAAGACAAGGAACACAAACGGTATGACCGTTCCATCAAGGCGCTGCTGAAAGTGGGCAAGCAGGCGGACGGTGAGCTTTACAAAAAGGTGCTTGGGCACAAGGTCGAAATCATTTTATTGCAAAATCCGTTCTTGTTGAAACCCGGCGACCGGTTGCAGGTGAAAATTATCGATCGGGGCAAACCACTGGCGAAAAAGTTGGTCAAAGCCTATAACGATGCGGGACAGGGTCAGATCGCCGTTCAAAAGGCTTATACCGATGAAAACGGCATTGCGACATTCACCCTGGATCGTCGCGGCTTCTGGCTCATCCGGCTGTCCCACTTGTGGCATTGTCCGGAATGCGAGAAGGTGGACTGGGAAAACCACTACAGCACATTCAGTTTTGAGTTACCGTAGAGGAGCGCTTTCCAGACCGTGCCGGCCTGGCTCCAAACCCCATCCCTCGTAACCGAATTCACCCGAATTCGGCAAAACGCGCCAAGGCAGGGCAAAACCCCATTGTCCGTTCGAACCATAGCAGAGCACAGCGGCGTGCACCACTCTTACAGGGCTCGAAGCCCTGTAAGATTTAAAACGTCCCCGGCTCCTCGGAGGTGCCGGGGACGTGGTATGCCGGAGTGTCGCATAGAATTGACTAAAAGTAACCTGGCTTGCCCCGGGCTTCAGCCCGGGGGCCGATGCGAAACCCAATTTCCGGGCTTTAGCCCTGATTCCAAAGGGAGGAAGCCCACAGAGGGGGCAAAAATCTACTATTCCGTATTCCCAGCGC
>WFVT01000162.1 GCA_015491485.1 Candidatus Zhuqueibacterota bacterium | reverse complement strand
TCTCCGGCGTCGGCAACCTGCTGGCGGCGATCAAATTCGCCAAATATTACGAGCTCACCGAGCGCGATGCAGTGTTCACGATTTTCACCGATTCCATGGACCTGTACGGGAGTCGCCTGCAGGAGCTGCGCGAGGCGCACGGCGAGTACACGCGCGAGGATGCCGTGCGCGATTACCACCGCTATCTCATGACGCAGACCATCGACCACATGCTGGAGCTGTCGCATTACGACCGCAAGCGGATTCACAATTTGAAATATTTTACGTGGATCGAGCAGCAGGGAAAAGACGTCCGCGAACTGGATGCGCAGTGGTATGACTATCCCGATTACTGGCAGACCATCCGCGATCAGGTGAAGGAGATTGATGCGTTGATTGAGGACTTTAATGCAAAAGTAGGTTTGATGGGAAAGGCTTGAAGAAAACCACAAAGGCACAAAGAACACTGGAAATTTTTATGGCTAACCATTGAGATCTCAGAGGACTTTTGATAGAACACGGATGACGCGGTTGATACGGATCGCAAATATTCTGAGAAGAACTCCGCGTCCTCAGCGCCTCTGCGAGAGAATAAAGATTTTTAATCATTAAATAAAAAATGAAAGAAACAGAACGACGAGGGAGTTATTGGAACGGGGGCAGAAACTGGAAATGGTAGAATGGGGGCATGAAAACGTACGCAACATAGGCTATAAGATGGATCATATCAATTTAGAACCAGACCATCAATTTCAAACTTAAACAGCTCTTCAACATCAAATTTTTGGCTGACGTCAAGTATTTCGATGGCGACAAGTTTGTCGTTTTCTGTGACATGTAGAATAATGCCGTTTTGCAGCTCAACCGCTCCGGCGGGCTCTTCGTTGGAAAGACGAATAAATGCGGCATCGACTTGCGCATCATAACTGACTTTCATGATTGTGCCTGATGTTTTAATTTTCTTAGGGGATAGACCGTTATGATGATTTTTGTGTTTTTTTCGATAACATAAACCACTTTGATCACTCTGTCTTGTAATTTAGTTTTTAAATGAGAAATTGCAATAAATTTATCATTCTCACGAATGAATTTCTGTGGTTGTTCAATAACCGATAGAAGCTCATCCTTTGAGATTTTGTAAAGCCTCATGTTATTCTTTGCGTGTCTGGAAATTTTGATCATTTGAATAGGAGATTTAATGACAATTCTTCCTTACGTGACATATTTCACACTTCTTAAAATATTTTCTTGCAGGTCCGGTTTGATCGACTCGGCAATGACCAGATCGACTTTGCATCGAAATAGGTCTTCCAGAAAGAATTTCAAATCCATATAATGGTCGAAAGATTTCTGACCTTTTTCGAATTCTATTAAAATGTCGATGTCGCTCCGGCTGGTTTGGTGTCCGGAAGCATAAGAGCCAAAGAGCCCGATGCGTTTTACACCAAACGCCTTGATTCGCGGCAGGTTTTTCTGCAATTGAGTGAGGATTTCGGTGGTATTCAACATGATTTTCGCTTTGACAGGTGATGCTTCAAATAAAGAATGCGCCAAAGAGTTCCCCTCGTTGGCGATTACCATCGTCCGCCGCGGATTTTAAGAAATCAAAACTTTATGCCTGGCATTCATTCGAAAAATAATAAACGACATCATGCAAGTAAACTAAATTATTACAAATGGTTCTGTCCAGCGCAAAGCAAGCCTATCCTGTTTGCCTTTGTGTCCTTTGCGATTTCGCGGTGAGATTCGTGCGCGAAAATTCGTTTTATTTGTATTCATTTCAGAAATGTCCAATGGAACACGGATAACGCGGATGATACGGATTTTCACGGATTAACGCGTCTCATTTTCATCTCATCTCAGCGCGCTCAGCGTCTCTGCGAGAGAAAAAATGCGAACACGGATGAGACGGATAACGCGGATGGCCGCGGGAAAAATCCCGAAAATGACGGCCGAGAGTGTCGGGATCATGCGGCAACATTATTTTGCTGCAAAACATAGTTGATGTGAGCGAAAGCATCGGCGTTCGATCCGCGTCCATCCGTGGCTGATTAAAAGCTATCCGATTCGGCATTCAGAAATGATGTTGCGGCTGCTGAGCCACGGGCATCCAAAAAAGAAAAATTTCAGCGCGCTCAGCGCCCCTGCGAGGGAATAAACTTGTTGGATCAAGAGTAAAAATTCTTTGTGTCTTTAGTCCCTTTGTGGTGAATCCCAAACCAATGGAGAGCCAACGATGAACGAGATCCTGGAGAGAGCGCAGAAACTGGAATCCGATGTCGTGGAATTCTTGCGGGATATCGTATCCATTCCTTCCACATCGACAAACGAAAAAGAGGTGATCGAGCGCATCCGGGCCGAGATGGAAAAGGTAGGCTTTGAGGAAGTCAAAACCGACGGGCTGGGCAACCTGATGGGGCGCATCGGCAGCGGCCCGCGGGTGCTGGCCATCGACGGGCATTGCGACGTGGTGGATGTGGGCAATCCCGATCTATGGCAGGTGGAGCCGTTCGGCGCCGAGGTGCGCGACGGCAAGCTGTGGGGCCGGGGCTCGTGTGACCAGAAGGGCGGTCTTGCCAGCGCCGTGTATGCCGGAAAAATTCTCGCCGATATCGGCGTGCCCAAAGACGTCACGGTGTGGGTCACGGCGACGATCATGGAGGAGGACTGCGACGGCATGTGCTGGAAATATATGATCGAGGAAGAGGGCTTCCGCCCGGATGCAGTGCTGATCACCGAGCCGACGAATTTGAATATTTACCGCGGGCAGCGCGGCCGTATGGAAATCAAGGTCAAAACCGAGGGCGTGTCCTGTCACGGCTCTGCGCCGGAACGCGGCGTCAATGCGATTTACAAGATGGCGCCCATTGTGCAGGACATCGAGCTGTTGCACAAGCGCCTGCGCCATGATGATTTTCTGGGCAAGGGCAGCGTCACCATTTCGGACATCCGCTCCACCGCTCCGTCCCTGTGCGCCGTGGCCGATTCCTGCACCATCCATCTCGATCGCCGCCTGACCAAAGGCGAAACCATGGACAGCGCCTTGGAGGAAATACGCGCCATGCCGTCCTTTCAAAACGCAGAGGCCAAAGTCTGGGTGCCAGAATACCGCGCCACCAGCTACAAAGGCACGGAGTACAGCATGCAGTCGTATTTCCCCACCTGGGTGCTGGAGGAAGATCATCCGGTGCTACAAAAGGCGGTGGCCAGCTACGAGAAGCTGTTCGAGACAGCGCCCAAAGTGGACAAATGGACGTTTTCCACCAACGGCGTGGGCATCATGGGGCTGCACGGTATCCCGACGTTCGGCCTGGGCCCGGGCAACGAAGTGCTGGCGCATGCCCCGAACGAACATATTCCCATTGATCATCTGGTCAAGGCAATGGCGTTTTATGCGGCGTTTGTGCAGAGTTTTTAGTTCGCAACAGAAATATTAGCACATGGATGACGCAGATGATCCGGATTGGCGCGGATGACGTTGGAGCCGTTAAACCGTTAAGAAGCCCGAATTTATGCAGTGGAAGCAGACGTTAGGTGCTGAAACGACGGCCCTGCTATTAAAACTATATTGCAGATAGTCGGATAATGCAATATATTGAAAAAACGGCATGTAAATCAATAAAAATACTCTCAAAGCTCATGAGGCAATCATGGCTACTATTACTACTGCTTATGAACACATTGTGTTGGATGAAAACGGCGTTCCTATTATCGCCGGCACAAACATGAAAGTCATCGAGCTTGTGCTGGAAAAAATGGCTTATGGATGGAGTCCTGAAGAGCTACATCTGCAACATCCTTATTTAACGCTGGGGCAAATTTATTCGGCTCTGGCCTATTATTGGGATCATCGGGAAGAATTGGATCAGGATATTGAAAGGCGTCTTAAGCGTGTGGATCGTATTCAAAAATCCATTCCAACTTCGCCACTGATCGATCGCCTCCGAACTGAAGGGCTGATCTGATGCCGGTAAAGCTTTACATGAATCAGCATGTGCCTAAAGCCATTACAGTAGGTTTGCGCCTGCGAAGTGTGGATGTATTGACTGCATTTGAGGATCAATCGCACGAATTGGATGATGCTTCTCTGCTGGATCGCGCCAATGAATTAAAGCGTGTCCTATTTTCACAAGATGATGATCTTCTCACAGAAGCGGCAAAGCGACAGAAATCAGGCCGTGCGTTTTGTGGTGTTATTTACGCTCATCCATTGCGGATTTCAATCGGAAAGTGTGTTGAAGATTTAGAGCTTATTGCCAAGGCGTGTGATCCGGAAGATTTATTGAATCAGGTTGTTTTCCTCCCATTGAAATAGTCTCCATTATTTTCCTTCATCATTCTTTTACAAATTGACGTCATTGTGTGAATACCGGTTGAACAATTTTTGAAAAAGGAAAAAGCCAAGTTTTTTTCTTCAATCGAAAGAATATATTCAATTTTTGTGCCTTTGTGGTGAAAACGAAGCCTCAACCAAAAGAAAGGAGCAGCAAATGGTCGGAGCATTGAAAGGCAAAGATTACATTTCCACCCAGGATTGGAGCAAAGACGAACTCGAGATGGCGCTGGAGCTGTCGGCGGAGCTGAAGCGCATGTTCAAAAACGGCATTCCCCATCGCTATTTGCCGGACAAGACCATTTTCCTGATGTTCTTCGATAAATCCACGCGCACGCGCAATTCGTTTGAAGCCGGGATCACGCAGCTTGGCGGCCATGCGCATTTCATCGAGGCGGCGACCTCGCAGGTGGCGCACGGCGAAAGCGCCAAGGACACCGGCATCATCCTGTCGAGCTACGGCCACGGCATCGCCATCCGGCACGACCTGGTGCCCGGCGAAGGCAATGCCTACATGCGCGAAATCGCCAAATGGGCCGACAAGCCGGTGATCAACATGCAGTGCGATGTGGATCATCCCTGCCAGACCCTGGCCGATCTCATGACCATCCGCGAAATTTTCGGTAAGGACCTGCGCGGCCGCAAGATCGCGGTGTCGTGGGCCTATGCGCCGTCGTATGCCAAGCCGCTGTCCGTGCCGCAGGGACTCATCATGCTCATGCCGCGGTTCGGGTTGGATGTGGTGCTGGCGCATCCGCCGGAGTTCACGCTCATGGACGACGTGCTGAAGATCGCCGAGGCCAACGCCCGCGAAGCCGGGGTGACATTCGAAATCGTCGATGACATGGATGCAGCGTTCGAGGGGGCGGATATCGTGTATCCGAAAAGCTGGGGCATCGAGGCGCTGTTCCACAAGCCGGACGAAGCGCTGCGCATTGCGGAGAAATACAAGGACTGGATCTGCGACGAGCGCCGCATGAAGCTGGCCAAAGAGGAGGCGATTTACATGCACTGTCTCCCCGCCGACCGCGGCAACGAGGTGACCGATGCCGTGATCGACGGCCCGCAATCGGTGGTGTATCAGGAGGCGGAAAACCGGTTGCACACGGCCAAGGCGATCATGGCGCTGACGATGTAGCGCAGTGTGAAAGCGAACCACAAAGACACGAAGGACACAAAGAAAATTGCAGTGGTTTTCGGTTCAAAAAATCTTTGCGGACTTTACGGATTGGCGTGAAATAAAAGCATGCGGATGATGCGGATGCGCATGGATGAACGGCATTGGGGGGAACCGCGGAGAACGCTGAGAGCGCGGAGGAAGCAGGGAGAAAGTGCGGCGAATGTGGATGGCAACATGGGCAGAGGTCGAATCCGTGGTAGCTTTCGTAACGTTCGTGCGGTCGGCAGCCGAAAAGACGAAACGCTCTGAAATGTCCCGCCCGAAAAACAGGCAAAAACTTATGGATTCCCGCTTTCGTGGGAATGATAGCCGGACGGCTCTGTTTGGACAGACTGCTTTGCGAGGAATCGGAAGGTCTTTTTTTGAGATTCGGGAAAGAATAACAAATACGAGTGGATGACTAAATCATGAATGCATCTTCTCAACCCTTCGACCTGCTCATCCGCAACGGCAGGGTGGTGACGGCGGCGGGAGAAATGCAGGCGGATGTGGGCGTGCGCGAGGGGAAGATCGCGGCGGTGGAGCCCGGGCTTCAGGGCAAAGCCGCAAAGGT
>WFVT01000161.1 GCA_015491485.1 Candidatus Zhuqueibacterota bacterium | reverse complement strand
GAGTTTATCCCGCACTTGATGCGGGGCTCCTCGTAAAGACGGAATAAGTATCCGTATTCTATCCGCAACAATTCGTGACAATTGCAAATCAACGCCCTCTCCCCGGAGACACAAGCTGGAAGCTTATGCTACATTGTCACAAGCTGGAAGCTTGTGCTACAATGCATCCGTGGCTGCAGCACCAATGTCCCCGGCACTTTCGAGGTGCCGGGGATGTGAAAGGCCACTCTGGCAGGGTTCTCAACCTGCCAGAGTTAACTATCGGCTGAAATGTGGCTTTGGGGCCGGCGTCTTTCCTTTGCGCCTTGGCGGCTTCGCGTGAAATGCTTTACTCCGCGCACTCGGCGAGAAAATCAAAGCTCCGGTGATGCCGCCAGGCACCTGCAGTGTTTTTTGCGCGCATTTTTGCGTTGAACCTGACGGCGTGCTTCGTTATATTAAGGCACCATTTTTTCAGGCCGGGCGCCGCCGATTACAGGACTATCGGCCATCCCATGGCACCGGGAAACGATTTTCTTACAATCCATCCACCATTCATCAGGAAAAGAGCCTATGGACCGAGTGTTCAAGCATTCTCGCATTCTGTTAGCCCTGCTGATCATTGTCCTCTGCCTGGGGTGTGATCAGACCACGAAAGAGCTGGCAAAAGAGAATTTGCCTCGCTGGTATTCTTTATCTTACCTCGGAGACACGATCCGTTTGCAATATGTGGAAAATCCTGGGGTGGCGTTTAGTATCGGTGCAAACTGGCCTGATGAGGTACGCTGGTGGCTGTTTAACGTGGGGCAGGGGGTTTTCTTGTTGATTCTGGCCGGTTACCTGGTACGCAATCTCAGCTTGCAGACCAGCCAGTTTTTGGGATTTGCCATGATTCTGGGAGGCGGCGTCGGAAACTTCACCGACCGTATTTTACGTGACGGCCGCGTAATTGATTTCCTCAATATCGGCATCGGTGAAATTCGTACCGCCATCTTTAATGTCGCCGATATTGCCATCACCTCCGGCTTGCTGTTGCTATTGTACGGCCTGTTCATGGAGCGATCTCAAGAACGGCAGAGCGATACGCTTTCCTCCCCGGATGAATCGGCAACGGTGGATGAAGGTGCTTAATGCAACAGCACCATTTTTTGGATATAGGTTGCATTACCCACCCGCAATCGTAAGAAGTACAATTGCGAAGGAAACCGCTGGGCACCGGCCTGCCAGACCATTTCATATTCTCCGGGCGTTTTGTGCTCATCCACCAACTGATGGATCACTTTCCCCTGAAGGTTCACCACATCCAAACGAACACGATCGGCTTTTCTTATCCAGTAGCGGATGGTGGTCTTCGGGTAAAACGGATTGGGGAAGTTGCTGACCATGCCGAACGTTAACGGCGGTTTACCGGGTTTCATACCGACCGAGGTGGGAATATCCAGCACCCGCGTTTTTAAATTCATGGCGCGGGCGATGCTACGCCAGTCATACGCATGCACCACACGATCGGAATGCAGCGCGTAAAACGACCCTTGCGGGAAATTCGGCAGGGCAATTTGCGTCAGCGCGATCCCGTCTGTGCCTGAAGTCTTGCCGGTAAAATTGCCGATGTGGGTCAGGGTTCTCCGGTCAAACACTTCAAATTCTGTGGGGCTCGCTTCCTGATCCGCAACAATGATATAGCCCTCGCCATCGCCGAGATCATACAAAACAATTCCCTCCGGATCGTTGGTAAAAATACCTTCACCAAAACGCGATTGATATTCTCCCTGGAGATTATAGACCCGGATGTCGAATGGTGAGCTTTCCGCACAAATCAGCGCCCGGTTGTGGTAAGTATCGAGAACGATGGATTCCAGAGTGGCCGGGACCGGAAAATCGAAAATCAGCCGCCCTTTGATGCCATTCCCATCCGGAATAATTTCAAACACTTTCACCCGGTCCGGTGAGCTGCCGGTGCTGGTAATCCAGGCCTGCCATTTCCCCTGAATGAGCGCTACGGCTATGCCGTAAGGTTCATCCAGTTCGTTTTCGCCGAAGGTGCCCAGAAATTCGCGATCCGGTAGCGAAAACACGCTGACCCGGTTATTATCGCGTTCGACCACGAAAACCGCATCGGTCATTCCTGAGCCCGTATGGAGTTTGTACGCCACGGCGATTCCGTTGGGCCGGCGGAATTGACCGGCGCCGGTTCCTTCTTTGCCTAAAAGGCCAATAAATTCATTCTTCACCGGATTGTGCAGTTGCACCACATGGCGGGTTTTATCGGTGATCATCAACACGCTCTGATTGGGATCTTCGGACACCCAAATGGCGACTGAATCCAGGGTGCCGTTGCCGTTCGGCGGCTTGTTGGTTTCATAGGCAAGCTGTACGACCACCGTTGCCGTCATGGCCAGCAAATTTATAACGGCGACAAGGCCAATAGCGGCTTTCAAACTTCTGCGCAGGGGCTTCATCAATGCATGCTTCATGGTGACTCCATCCGGGATATAACTTTTCATTTGACTGTGATGAAAGGTTGACTCGACTCGATATCAAGCAACCACTGCATCGGGGATACGGCATTGCAATTCGTGTGCCATCGCCGTAAAAGAGCAGGAGGATGTTTCGCCGCATTCCGCCGCAGGGAATTGTTAAGAACCGGGCAAACCGGCTGTACGGAGCGGGAAGCACCATCTCATCTTGAGGCAGGCATTACGGATTTGAAATCAGTTCAACAATCGAAATGCTGTGGCTTTGATGATCATAAAGACGTCACATCCCTCTTTGAGGTTCAGCGCCTGAACCGTGGCCTCGACAATTTCCACCGTGAGCATCAAACCAGCATCCACACGCACCAGTGTCCGGTTACCGATTTGCAGAATGTTGCGGACGGTGCCGCGCAAAACGTTGCGCGCCGAAATCTGTTGCGGCTGCACCGTGGCAAGAATAATCTCGCTTGCGGGAAGTTCGAGCTTTATGGCTTGTTCCGGGGCTCGCTGAACGCGCGGCAGCACCAGTTCGATGCCATTGGCGCGGATGGTGGTGGTCCCGAGGGCATCATCATGCCGGACAACATGCCCGTGAATGATGTTACGAACCGTTTCCGTGGCCAGCAGTCCGGTGGAGATATAATCGGCCAGGACCGTTTCCGGAGCTCCCTGCCCGGTAATCCGCCCCTTTTGCATCAGCAGCACCTCATCAGCAATGTTGAGGACGGTAGCAAGATCATGCGACACGTACAGCATCGGCAGGCGGAAACGTTCGTGAATATCACGCAGCTCGGTGAGCAGGTGCAGCCGTGTGGGGATATCCAGAGCGGCCATGGGCTCATCCAGCAACAGAATGTCGGGGGCGGCCAGCAGCATACGACCGATGGCGACACGCTGAGTCTCGCCTCCGGAGAGGCTGCGGGGTTTGCGCGTCAGCAACGGTTGCAATTGAAGCGCCCTGACCACCTCGTCAAAATCAAACCGCTGTTGCCCCTGCCGTATATATTTGAAAGCAAAACGCAAATTTTCCTCGACCGTCATGTGCGGGAACAGGCGAGCATCCTGGAAAACCAGCCCCACTCCCCGCTGTTCCGGTGGGAGATCACAATCTCGTTCTGAATCGAACAGACAGCGACCGTTTAGCCGGATATGTCCGCGTTCAGGCCGGAGCAAACCGGCAATAACCTTGAGTGTCGTGGTCTTGCCGCAGCCGGAGGGCCCAAACAACGCCGTAAAACGCGCGCCGATACTGAAGCCGATATCCAGAGAAAATGCCCCCAGCCGCAAAAACGCGCGGACACCCAGAACAGGTTCGCGGGAATTCGGAGGTTGATGCGCCTGCAAAGGGACTCTCCCTATCATTCAGCCAACTGCCGTTTCCAGCGCCGCAACCAGTATTCGGACAGCGCCAGCCCTGCATACGAGAACAAAATCGAAATAAGAATTAAAATCATGGCCGATCGCTCACCCGAAGGTTGGTTGACCAGCGAAAAAATCGCCAGGGGGATGGTCTGCGTCTCGCCCGGAATGTTACCGGCGACCATGATGGTTGCCCCAAACTCGCCCAGACTGCGGGCAAATGCCAGGATCAATCCGGCGATCACCCCGTTAATCGATAGCGGCAGGGTGATGCGCCGGAACACCTGCCATCGGCCGGCGCGGAGGACTCGTGCAGCTTCCTCCAACCGGGGGTCCACATTTTCAATGGCAACACGCACCGAGCGGACATACAGGGGGAAAGAGACGACCGCCGCCGCCAGCGCCGCCGCCTGCCAGGTGAAGCTCAACGCCAGCCCAAACGCATCATAAAGCCAGCGCCCCAGAAGGCCCTCCCGTCCAAACACGACCAGTAAAAAATAACCGGTCACGACCGGCGGCAGTACCAGCGGCAAATTGACGAGGGTATCCAGCAGCATTTTACCGCGGAACTGCTTGCGGGCCAAGAACCAGCCGAGCCAGAGCCCCCACGGCAAATTGATGAGCATGGCCGTAAACGCAACCTTTAAAGAAAGAAACAGCGTTTGTTCGGGAGAAAACGACATAGTGGCGTTGAACCCTTTCGGCTTTATCCATCCGCGATTTCGGGGCTATTCCACCAGCGGCACTTCCTGCTTCAGGGAAACAATGTTGAGCGGGTAAATGCCCAGCAAACCGGCCTGCTCGGCTATTTCGCGCGTCATCCGATGCGTGCGGACGATGGCGCGAAACCGCAGATGGTTTGCATCTTCCGGAATCGAAAAAACAAAGGGATAATTCCGGGTTTCCAACGGCCGGATGCGATTGTCTTTCAGTTTTTTGGCCACAGGCCACCATTGCCATTTTTGGCCGATCCACAAGGTGGTATCCTGCAGGGCCGCCCCGTTTTCATCAACGACCGCCAATTCTACCGTGAAAAAGTATTCCGGATCGCCGGTCGGTAGCAGGTGTCCGGCCCGGCGGTTGGTCAGCAAAACCGAAATATAGGCGGTCTCTCCCGGCTGATAGCGCTTCTTCGAAGTCAACACACGCAACTCCAGGCCCGGGATGTAATGATCCACCGGCGCCTTTTCATCCATGGTTTTGGGAATGCCGCTGCCGATCCAGATGTGCTTTCGTGTCACCCGCACCGGCCCCTTGGGGTACAGCGGCCGCTCGATGATCGGCATATGGCAGGTAATACAGGTCTGACCTTCTTTGGAATACGGCCCGGCTTTCCACTCCTCTCCGGTCTGGAAGGTGCAAACCAGAGTAGGATTCAGCACATCCGTTACATTGTGGCAGGACATGCACAGTTTCTCGGAAAGCTCGCCGTCCGTGGCTTTGCGGACGGCATGCGGTGCATCTTTTTGGTTGCCATAGGGTCCCAGTACGGCACCATCGCGAACATGGCAGACCGCGCAGGTAATCCCTTCATCCCGAAGCGCCGGGTCGAAATCGGGATTTTCTTTTTTCACCGGTTGAAAATAATCCCCGCCTTTCTTGCCCAAAATCAAATGGGGTTGCTGATTCACCAGAGGGGTATGGCAATTGATACAGACCCACAAAGAGTCATCTTTTGCCCATTCCACCTGAAATTGTGGATCGAACCACGCCTTGGCATGAAAGGACGCCTTCCATTCCTGGTAAATCTCCATGTGGCAGCTTCCGCATTCTTTGGCGCTCAAAGTTTTCAACCCCCTGGGCGGCGTTTGCAGCGGAACCGCTTTCTCCCAGTGTTTGGTGAGGGGTTCTATCTTTTCGCCGGAAGTATCTCCGCTTTGCTTTTGACAGGCCAGTAGCAAGATCATGCCAATGGCGACGAGTCCAGGGATCAAACGGAAACGGTGCATAAGATTCTATCCATCCTGATCAGGTGAGCGTTATTTGAACTCGCCGTGCCGTTCGGGCGCAATGGGCAAAGGCGAGCGAAAGTTGAATGACCAATGATAAAATATCTTTTGCCGCATTGCAAGCAGAATCAACAGAACCATCAAAGCGAAACCGCTTCGGCCTAATCCACACCAACTTTGCGCGAAGCACAGTATTCATTTTTGTATGAAAGATGCCTTCGCTGACCTTTTCTGAAATTTTCGAAAGATTTGTATCAGGGGCTTTGATCCGTAGGGAAATTTTATTACATTAGCGTTTAAACTGAAGCGTGGTCGGGATTTTGAGGCGGAGAAACGGTCTAATGAACGGGAACGGTTAACCAGTCACGGGATGTATCATGGTTTTTTACTTTGGGAAACGGTGGCAGTTTCTGGCATTGCTCGGTTTGTACGCTCTGGGGCTCACCCAGTGTGCAGCCCCCCGGAAAATCTCGCCTTCGGCAAGTGTGCCTGTAGTACCGGCAATGGCGATTACCAGCCTGGAATCCCTTGCCGCCAGCATCGACAGTTTGATCACCGGGCCGCGGTTTCATACCACCAATGTGGGGGTGCGGGTCGTCCGCATCCGTGATGGCAAGGTCCTGTATGATCACAACGGCGGCAAGTTGTTTCATCCGGCATCGAACATGAAGCTATTTACGACGGCTGCCGCCTTGAAGTATCTCGGCCCCAATTTTCGCTTTGTCACTCGCGTTGCCGCCGATATTGAAACGGCCGTGACCGATACGCTCAAAGGCGATTTATATCTGATCGGAGCCGGTGATCCCGATTTTTCCTACGGCGACCTGGCCTATCTGGTGGAACAACTCCATGCCCGCGGCATCCGCTATATCGACGGGAATATCATCTGCGATGACACCGCCCTCGATACGTTGTGGTACGGCAATGGCTGGATGTGGGATGAGGGGGATTCGCGCGATTTTGCGCCGATTGGCGCCCTGACGCTGCACGACAACTCGGTTGAGGTGCACGTCGCCAGCGGCGACTCGGCCGGACAGCCTTTGAAAGTCTGGCTGGTGCCTGAAACATCGTATTTAAACATCATCAATTCCAGTCAAACCATATCCCTGCAGATGTTGCGGTCGGAGTCGGATTTCGATTATCGGCCGGTGGAAATCGAGCGCAATTGGCAGGCA
Organism: Candidatus Zhuqueibacterota bacterium; assembly: GCA_015491485.1. Classification (GTDB taxonomy): domain Bacteria; phylum Zhuqueibacterota; class Zhuqueibacteria; order Zhuqueibacterales; family Geothermadaptataceae; genus Hydrothermovivens. The sequence goes on along the minus strand of WFVT01000161.1, from coordinate 18,226 downwards.
CGGGAAAACAGCATCCGCATCGAAGGAATGTTGCCCAATGACGGCACAGAAGTCACCGAATGGATCAATGTGGTGAATCCGTCGCTGTATTTCGGACAGGTATTTCGGGAACAGTGCGAGGAGAAAGGCATCGGAGTTGCCGGTACGGTCCGGCGCGGAGCGGCGCCGGATACGTTTCGGGTGCTGGCCAGGCAGGTTTCCGAACCGCTGCTCAATTTGGTGATCAACACCAATAAGCCGAGCGATAATCTTTCCGCGGAATTGCTTTTGAAAACCGTGGGAGCCAAAGTGTTTGGCGCACCCGGTACCGCTTCAAAAGGCATTCAGGCGATCAAAACCATGCTCAGCGGCTGGGGGCTCGATACCACCCGCTGCCGCTTCACCGACGGGTCCGGAGTGTCGCGGTACAATCTCGTTTCTCCCGACATTCTGGTGGGCTTGCTGGTCAATATATACCGCGATTTCTCTTTACGGTCGGAGTTTATCGCCTCTCTGCCCATCGCCGGTGTGGATGGCACTTTGCGAACCCGGATGAAACAGACGGCGGCATTCCGCGTCGTACACGCCAAAACCGGCACGTTGAGCGGCGTCACCACCCTCAGCGGTTACACTCAATCATTGGATGGAGAAGTGCTTGCTTTTTCAATCATGATGTCCCACTTTCTGGATTCAGCGTGGGTTTACCGAAGCATTCAGGATGAAATATGCGACCGACTGACCCGGCTCTATCTACCTTCGCAATGACCTAATTAAGCTGATATGACCATGAACCAGACGCATCGGTTCCGAATTGCCCTGGCGCAAATCAATCCCATCGTCGGGGATTTTCAGTACAATTCGGAGAAAATTTTGAGTTACATCCAGCAGGCGGAATCCGCCGGCGCTCAGATGGTTCTGTTTCCTGAAATGGCGCTGTGCGGCTATCCGCCGGAAGATCTGCTGCTGCGACCGGCGTTCATCGCGGAAAACCAGCGGCATTTGCTGATGCTGGCCTCCCGGGTGCAGGACATTATGGCGGTGGTAGGCTTTGCCAACGGCCGCGGCGGCGTTTACAATGCAGCGGCGGTGCTGCGGCGAGGACGAATTCTTGGCATCCATCACAAAATCTGGCTGCCTAATTACGGGGTATTCGATGAAAAGCGCTATTTCCAACCGGGCAGCCGTCCTTTAATTGTGAAAGCCAATCACGATATCCGCATCGGCGTCAATGTTTGTGAAGACATCTGGGTGGCCAACGGCGTCGCCGAATACCAGGCCATTGTGGGCAACGCCTCGCTGATTTGCAATATCTCCGCATCCCCGTATCACGCCAACCGGCGCCGTGAGCGCGAGGAAATGCTGACCAGCCGGGCGAAAAATTGCGGTGCGCATGTGGCGTACGTCAACATGGTCGGCGGTCAGGATGAACTGGTTTTTGACGGCGGCAGCTTTATTTACAGCCCCGATGGAGAGTTGTTGGCTCGAGGTCCCCTGTTCGAAGAACATCTACTGATCGCGGATATCGACCTGCAGGCAAATCACCGAACCGAAAAGCAGATTTATTTTCACCACGAATATCAACTGGAAGAAGTGGATGCCGGAGAGCTGAAGCCGGTGACCGGCGCCTCAACTCCTCCCCGGATTCTTCCGGCTCCGGATGAACTTTCTGAAATTTATGCAGCGCTGGTGCTGGGGACGCGTGATTATGTTCAAAAAAACGGCTTTCGAAAAGTAGTGATCGGACTCAGCGGCGGCATCGATTCTTCACTAACAGCGGCGATTGCGGTGAGCGCCCTGGGAAGCGAGAACGTCGTGGGCGTGCTCATGCCCAGCCGGTTTACTTCGAAAGCGAGTCTGGAAGATGCCGAACACCTGGCTCGCAATCTGGGCCTCAAAACCTATACCCTTTCAATTGAAGCCATCGTGCAACAATATGAAAAAGAACTGGCGCCGGTTTTTCAAGGGCGCGAACGCGACATCACCGAAGAGAATTTGCAAGCCCGCGCCCGCGGCAACATCCTTATGGCGCTTTCCAATAAATTCGGCTGGCTTGTGCTCACCACCGGTAATAAAAGTGAGACCAGTGTAGGCTACTGCACGTTGTACGGCGACATGGCGGGCGGTTTCGCGGTGCTGAAAGATGTGCTCAAAACCAAAGTGTATCAATTGGCCGAGTATGTGAACCGGGATCGGGAAATCATTCCGGAACGCGTATTGAAAAAGCCGCCTTCGGCTGAATTGAGACCGAACCAGAAGGACGAGGACAGCCTGCCCGCCTACGCGATTTTAGACCGGATTCTGACGGAATATGTAGAGCACGATCGCAGCATCAATGATATTATTGCGATGGGGTTTGATGCCCAGACGGTGAAAGAAGTGGCTCGCATGGTGGACCGCAACGAGTATAAGCGTCGGCAGGCCCCCCCGGGGATTCGCATCACCCCAAAAGCGTTCGGCCGTGATTGGCGCATGCCGATCACCAATCACTTCACCAACATGGTTCAGGAAAAACCGTTCGACGACAATCCACCATCTGCCTGAGCATAGGAGCAACATCACGCAGGGACAACGGCTCCATGGCCAAATTCCGCATTTTCTTCCAGGACCAGCATCTCAAGGATGTTGAACTTCTGCAACACCAGAGTCCGTTTCGGATCGGGCGCCGCCCGGAAAACACGCTTGTGCTTCCGGACCGGACGGTATCCCGCGAACATGCCGTGCTGCAATACGACCCGCGCCGGCGGTGTTGGTTGGCTCACAATCTGAGCCGGACCAATCCCCTGATGATCAATGCCAAAGTCATCGATCGGCCGGTGGTGCTGTTTGATGGTGATGAGATGCAGGTGGGACTTTACCGCCTTCGTTTTGTGGAAGACCGGGAGGCGGCTCCCTCACCTCCCGGGAGCAGGGAAATCTAACGCGTGGGCAAAGTCTGCACCACCGCTTCCAGATGATCGGCAATCAGCCGGGCGATATTGTTCTTGCCCATCGCTTTTCGGGGCTCCTCCTGGCGCGTGAGCAAGTAAGCGACTTGTTCTCCCTGAGGGCCGACCTCTTCGCCGCGGTTTGCCACCACCGCTTCGTATTTCTCCAGTCGTTCCCTGGCCACCCGCATCAGTTCATCGTGAGAAATCCGTTCCTGATATTTGAAAGTGACCATATACAGGTTCGGATGACGTTCGCGTACCTTTTCAATCACTTTTACCGTGGGCTTGAGCGGGATGGACTGCAAAAAGCCGCCGCTGGGCAGTTTCCCTTCAGCGACGGTTTCGGGCTGATAATCGGCAACCGCTGCTGAGAAAATACCGATACGGTAGGGCTTTTCCTGCAAGGTCTGCATGACCCTGTCGTAGTACTCATCGAACGTGCGAACAACCACATAAGGCAGATGTTCACGAGGCCGATAAGCGCCGTCCCCGTGAATCAGCAGAACATCCGCTCCTCGCAGGTAGAGTTCTTCGGTGATTTTTTCGCCAAGCCGGCCGCGGAAGCGGTTGGTGATGCGGCGCACATTGTCGATAGGCACCGGTGTCGGCCCACCGGTTACCAGAATGGATACCCCCTTCAGCGGTGATCGGCTTACTTCCCGGCAGACTTCTGCAACAATTGCCCGCTCTGATGGGATATTATGTTTGCCGTAATCTTCACGCGGCGGCACAATCCGGATTCCCATCCCCGCCAAAAATTTCAGCGATTCGGTCAGAATGGAATTGTGCAGTGATCCGTGCATGGTGGGGACGATGAGTACCCGGGTTTTACCCTGCTCCATTCTGCCGATAGCCGATGCAATGGACGACGTTACCACGCCGTCGGCAATCCCGTAACGGATTTTGTTGATGGTATTGTACGTCGCGGGAGCCACCACATACGCATCAAACGGCGCCGAATCGCTGAGATGCTCGGCGGCGGAGGTCAGCCGGGTGATCACCGGATTCACGGTACTCCATTCCAGAGTATCGATGGTGGTGTATCGTAACGCCTCCTGAGAGACGAATGCCACCACATCCGCGCCCTGACGGCGCAGCGCCCTTGCCAAAAGCGGCGCTTTCATGGCAGCAATGCCGCCCGTAATCAGCAGAGCAATCCGTTTGCCTTTTAAGTGTTCCCCCTCCTGCGGCACATCGTGATCACCCATGTCCGATGGCGGAGGCGGACTGAAATCCCATTCGTTCATTCTTTTTCAACCTCCTGCTTCGCCGTTTGTCTGGTTGATGCGGTGGTGGGATGCAGGTGCTTTTGCAAAGCTGAAAACAGCCGGTACACGTCCGAAAAAATGCCGGCATACGCTTTTTGAAACGCCGCTGCCGGATGCGTGCGTAAAATTTTCCTCACCACCTTTACCCAGGCAGGATAATTGAAAATCGGTCCCTGGGCCTGATCCAACAAAATATTCATGGCATCGAGATTATGCTTGCCGTAAAACGGTTTTTTAAACAAAATGGATTGTAAATCCGGCAACAGCTTGAATTCAAACGGACTCAACCCGATATATTCTCCAACCATATTGAAAGGCTCTCCCCGTTTCATGGTTCGGTTCAGACAATCGGCCACCTCGGGAATTTCGCGGGCCATAACACTTAGCGATTCCTTGCTAAACGAAGCGTCGCAAGGGAACCACTGGCCATTGAGCCTGGCCACGGCAAAATAATGCTTGATATACGTGCCAACGCGCCTGCGGTAGCCTTTGGGAAGCAGCGTCGCCACGAAATCGGAGGGGACTTTCAATTCGGCAAAGCCGCTTTCGATGCCCACCGCCCGTAACAAAGCCACCTGTAAATTGGCTTTGGTGGTGCACATCCCGTAGCCCATACGCAACACGTCCGAGGCTTTCATATCCCAGTAACCAAAACGGTACGGCATGGTTTGGATAAACCGCCAGATCATCATGGCGGTATCCCACGGATCGCCGGTATCCAGCATGGCGGCCATCTGCTGTACCGAGGGATGCTGGGTATCGCAATGATTTTGCAGCAAATCCACCGGATCCGGCACCGGTTCACTTAATATGGCCATGCGGGATTGGATGTGCGGGGACAGGGATACAAGCAGCAATGCCAGAAGAATGCTATGCGATTGATTGCGATGCTGAAAAAGCTGTTTACGGTGAATGCGCCAAACGGTACATCCATCCGGGCCTGAACGGGCCGTTGCCAGCCGATGCCGGCCGAGAATAAAGCCAATCTCTCCGACAAAATCGCCGGCGCCGAGCCAGATGTTCGATTCGGTATTATTGGCATAATCCAGAATCACATCACCATCGAGAATGACATAGAGGTATTTGGCAGGCTCGTTTTTGTGAAAGAGGATTTGATTCGGCCGGTAGGTCCCGGATTCCCCCAATCGACACAATTTTTCCAAGGTTGACATACGCACATTGAGAGAGAGCTTCGTTTCACGAAGCTTACATCGACTCCGTTCCATATGATGTCCCTTCCTGGAATATGGGTACAAAGATTTCACGACGCAAAACGGGACTCAACCCGATAGGGACACAGTATCCCGTCCGGGGAAAGCCCCGTTTCTTCCCTGAGTATTCCTGTTACCGTTGGTTGATTAAGGATTGAGGTTGAGCAGTGCGAGATGCGAATGCGAGGTATTGCTTTCCCTCCCGGTGCGGTAAATCATCTTGATGTGCAGCGGATAGGAGGAAAGACACCGGTTGCTAATCTCTACAATTTTTTAACGAAAAAAGCAAGTTTTTTTTAACAGACCTTGAATGTTCTCTGTTTTGTCCTGGTTCACTTTTTACTCTCGCCGAGGCGCAGAGGCGCGGAGTAAAGCATTTCACGCGGAGCCGCAAAGGCGCAAAGGAAAGACGCCGGCCCAAAAACCACACATCAACCGATAGTTAACTCTGGCAGTGTTCTCAACCCTGCCAGAGTAAGGCGCTTCGCTTTGCTTCGTTCAAAATGACCATGCGTTTTTCGCAAAGGCGCAAAGGGAAAATGCGACAATTGGAGTTTTTCGGCAAATCTGTCGAGCGGAAGCTCCCGGGTGTGGAGACAGCAACGATCCCTCTCGTCACTGCGAGCAAATCAATCTAAAATAGGCTGAATAATTGATCGCCCCCGTTTGCCGTTTGGCGAACGCTCGCGATGACGAATAATCTCATGTTCAACGGGAATTCAGGGAATGATGGCAAATCACCCGGCTCATAAAAGAGCGTGATAGGCCGGGACCAATCGCTTCTTTAGCCACGAGACGCGTAAAAAACACGAGGAAACAGACGATTCAATCGCCATCACGTACTTCGCGGCCTTCGAGGGGATTTCGACCAAGCAAAGACGGTAAAATGCCTATGATATGAGTCCATGCTATCCCCCTATTGGCATATTCTGTATCCCCGGGAAAATGCAGCGAATCATAGGCCCATAGGCCGCTTTATGCCCCATCCGGCTTCAATACTTGAAAAATCGCTTCGTTCATTTGAATCAGATCGAACGGTTTTTCCAGCACCCCCTGAAATCCATATTTTTGGTACTCGGACAGTACCGGATCGTTCGAATACCCGCTCATTACAATGGCTTTGATGTCTGGATCATGCTGTCGTAGAAGTTGCAAGACATCCTTACCGCCCTGCTCACCGGGAATCGTCAGATCCAGAATAACCAGATCAAAAGGACGGCCCTCGGCAAGTGCGGAGGTAAATTCCTGAAGCGCCTGTTTGCCGGTTTCCACGATAACCACCTCAAACCCCATGCGGTCGAGCATGCGTTTGCCAACATTTTGGATCAATTTTTCATCATCCAGAAACAGGATACGTCCCTTACCCTGCCGGATTTCTGAGGCGGCTTTGCGACTTTTTCTGGGCTTATCTGCATTGGAAGCAGGGAGGTAAATTTGGAACATGGTTCCCTGGCCGAGCTCGGAGTGAACCCCGATGTAACCGCCGTGCTGGCGGATGATGGAGTAGCAAATCGCCAGCCCCAATCCGCTGCCTTTTTGCTTGGTGGTGAAATACGGATCAAAAATCTTGCTGAGGTGCTCTTCAGGAATGCCGATGCCATGGTCGGTGACCGTGATTTGAACATACGGTCCCGGCTCCAGATCGCTAAAGTGGTCGCGCGGAAGCTCGACGTTCTGCGCCTGAATCCGGACTGTTCCGCCCGACGGCATCGCTTCCTGAGCATTGATCAGCAGATTTTGAATCACCTGATGAAACTGCCCGGTATCGACTTCCACCGGATACAGGTTCGGAGCAAAGTCAAATTCGCATTTGATGCTGGAACCACGCAGCACAAAGCCGGCTGATTCCCGGATGAGCTCCTCGATATCGGACAATTTTTTGACCGGCTTCCCGCCCTTGGCGAACGTCAGTAACTGCATGGTGAGTTCATGGGCCTTTTTCAATGCGGCTTCGGTTTCCGCCAGCAGGGTATAAACTTCATCATCCCGGGAAAGGCTTAGTTTGGCCAGCGAGATATTGCCGGAAATCGATCCGAGAATATTATTGAAATCGTGGGCGATGCCCCCGGCGAGAATACCGATGGATTCCAGCTTATTTGCCTTGAGAATTTCTTCTTGATAAAACTTCTGAGCGGTTATATCGCGGAACACCAGGATCGTGCCGAAAACTTTGCGATCCGGCCCCAAAATCGGTGATATCGAAAAAGTGATAAGCTTTTCCTTCCCGGATTTGGTGACCAGTAATCTCGGTTTGGTATAAAGGTAGGATTGCTTTTTTTGCAGGGCGAAACGCACAAAATCGCCGATGTTGGCCTGCTGAGCCCCCTGTTCCCGAATCCGAAACAGGTTGCAGATGCGTTCTCCATGACTCTCTTCTTGCGAGCATTCCAGTAACGTTTCCGCAGCATGATTCATGAGCAAAATCTTACCGACCGTATCGGTTGCAATGACGCCTTCCCCGATGCTTTTGAGAGTAACGGCCAGCCGCTCTTTTTCAGCAATGATCGCCTCCAGGGCCCGGTTGCGTTCAATGGCCTCCCCCAGCGTTGCCGCCATGGCTTTTAAAATGGATTTCTCGGCTTCCGACCAGATCCGTTCGGTGGAACAATCATCAAAGCCAATGAATCCCCAGAACTGTTTCTGACTGGTTAGCACCGGTACCACCAGCAGCGATTTGATCCCCTGAGCGTCCAACAGAGTCCGTTCTGATTCAGGGAATTCACGAATCGGCCCGTGGATCGATTGACCGGACGACAGCACAGTGTACCATCGTTGCATCCCCAGGGCCTGATAGGAAGCGTTTTGCAAAGCAGGATTATTGATTTGCGGTTCGACGGTGCTCCTGGTCCATTCGAACCGCTGACTGGTCAGCAGTTCGCCGCCATCCGATGAGACATGGTTTTCAAACACATAAATCCGGTCCACATCGGTCGTTGTCCCGAGGACCGCAAGCGCTTGATTCACCGCCTCGTTCAAATCGGTGATGCTCATCAGCAGTTGGGAAGCGCGTGCCACCCCCATTAACAGCCGGTCCTTCCGCTGAAGCTGTTGCTGCGACATTTGGCTTTCCGTCAAATCGATCAGAACGCCATCCACCGCGATTAGATGTCCTTCTTCATCGCGGGTGGCCACCAGAATATTGCGAACAAAGCAGGCGGTGCCATCCTTTCGCCGGATCCAATGCTCGAACGTATGTACCTGTTCTCGTTCACTGCTCTTTTGGCTGAGGAAACGGCGGATCGCGGTTTCGTCTTCCTCCGAAATAAAGGTTTTCCACCAGGCCGGTTGCCCGGCGAGGTCCTTCCGGGTGATCCCAAGAAAGGCTTCACACTGGGGGCTGAGGGACACACCACTCACACGCCCTTGCTGGAGGGTTAACGAGTAGAAATTTTGGGAAATGGAATTCAAAATTTTTTCGTAAACATCCCTGTTTCTTTGAATGTACTGGGCGATTCGATTGGTGTGGTGCGGAACCGGTTTTGATCGATTCGCTGATGTGTCCAGAGGCTTATCTTGGTCTTTGAAAGAACGCATCACTGCTACACCAGGTTTGGGGTTGAGCTTTCACCTCGACTTCATACGGCCACCCATTCAGTCCCCTTCATTACCTGTCGCCATTTCCCGGTTCCAGCGTACTCCTCTCGCCAACCGGAATCCCCTTGCTCATTATGGAAGCAGGTAATGATGCTCATGTTTATCAATTTAACAGCCAATTGAAAAATGTAAAGTTTTTTTCGCATTTGAAATTTGAAATTTTTGCAATGATTCCCGCTGTTGCAGCAGCCACGAAAGAGTCCGCCAATTTACGGCAGCGGAAGCCCGTTTTCCGAAATTGAAGGTGCGGCGCGTCCTCGAGTCTTTTTATCCGTAACCGTGCGGAGAAAGCCCCCGGGCGTAGCATTTCATGCGTCTGCTGACGGCCTTTTGACCTCAATATGCCTATTCCGTTTCATTTCCACTCCATTGGATACCCGGCTCGCTTTTCATTTTTAAAAACGCTGAAGATGCAGACCTATTTTGTTATGAAACTTTCATTTGCATTTTATTCACGAGTTGTTTAAATGAAAATACCGCGGTGATTCATGCATCTCCGCTTCCGACCGATTTTTCAAAAAAGAACATCCGACGATTCCCCTTGTTGAGCCGTTACAAACACAATCATTGATGCAGGAGTGAACCTGCTTTTTATCGCTGTATCGCCCGCGAAACATCCGGCATGAATCACCCATCATCCGTGATATAAATCTTTTTTTCGGCTAAGGACAGCATCAGGGAGTGTACCATGGACAATCGCAGACGTCATTATCGCATTTATTTTTCATCTGCACGGCAGGGGAAAATTGAATTCCAGAAGACGCATGGGGAGGTCATCAGCGGACGGCTGGTGGATTTGAGCGCGGGCGGTGTCAAGTGTGCCGTCCCCGATGCGGCGGCACGGCAATTGAAAATTCACGATTTCGTGGACCGGCTGCTGATCTATCCCAAAATTTCCAGCCAGCCGATTCTTGCCCAGGGCATTCTAAGGCGCAAAGCGCCTTCCGTGCTTCCCAATCAAACCGATCTTGCGTTTGAATTCAGTGCGGTCTATTCAAGCATGACGGCTGACGACACGGCGTTGCACCGTCCTCAAGACACCGTTCCCCAGCATCCATCGCAATATTTTCTGTCCCGGCTGAAACAGGTGGACCTTTCCTCTGACGTCCGGGATGTCAAGCAGCGACAAATTCAACAGCTCCGTTTAAGACGGGCGTTTTCGGATATTGCATCTCACCTATCCCGGGAAGAGCGCTGGTGGTTTTATATCGTTCTGGAGGCCCTGCAGCATTCGGGCGCTTCGCTGCGGAAAGGCCTTTTGGCGGAATATCTGAAATTGTGTCAAAAAGCGACCACGGCATCCACCTCTTCGATGTGAATTCCCCCAACCGATGCTGATGCGGGTCTTCTCCTTTCGGCAGGATGTCTTTTTTTGCATCACCGGCAAGATGCCGGGTTGCCCCGAGGGTGACTGCAGACGCTCATGATGCGTCCCTCCGCATTTTGAGAGCCCGGGCTGAATTCCTGAAACGCCTGCGGCCAGTTCGCATGCAGACACCAAATGAGTTTCCGACGTTCGTGAGTTGCCGAACATGGGCAGGGGGCTTGACAAACCATCTATTTTGTACACAGTCCGAGCTTTCCAGTAGCCCCCGTCCACAATGGATTTTTATTGATTATTTTCTGCCGATACTGTATTTTTGCTCAGGTCAAAAATCGGAGGGACGAATTTGGCATTTTTCGAAAAACTCAATGAGCTCAAAGCTCAAAAAAATAGTGTATTATGCGTCGGCATCGACCCGGATTATGAAAAAATCCCCGCCGTGGTTCGCCGCCAGGATGATTTCCTGTTGACGTTTTGCCAGCGTATCATCGAAGCCACCGCACCCTATTGCATTGCCTTCAAATTCAATTTCGCATTTTTCGAAGCTTTTGGCGCCGCCGGATGGGAGGTTTTAGCACGACTTCGACGCAGTGTGCCGCCCCACTGTCTTACTGTGGCGGATGCCAAGCGCGGAGATATCGGCAACAGCGCCAGGCATTACGCCGGAGCCATTCTGGAGCATCTGGACTTCGACGCTGTGACGGTGAATCCTTATCTTGGTTTTGACGCTTGTGAGCCCTTTCTGAATTATTCCGAGAAAGGGCTTTTTATTCTGTGTCTGACCTCCAATCCGGGCGCCCGGGAAATCCAGGATTACCCTGATAGAGATGCCCCTTTGTTTTTGCATATTGCCCGCCGGGTACAGGAAATCAATATTCATAAAAATTGCGGTCTGGTGGCAGGCGCCACCAAGCCGGATCAGCTCCGGGTGCTGTGCGAAGCGGTGCCCGACCTTCCCTTGCTGATGCCGGGCGTGGGGGCGCAGGGCGGTTCATTGGATGATGCGCTGCAGGCGGTTCCGCACCGCAATATCCTGGTGCCGATTTCCCGTTCGATTATTTACGCCGGTGAAGGCGAGGATTTTGCCGAGGCGGCGGGAAAAGCCGCTCAGGCGCTGCAACAACACATGCAACGTTATTTGTAATTCTCTACCGAAACCGAACTCAAATGACTCAAGAACAGATTCTTCGCATTTTTGAACAAACCGGAGCACTGCAGCAAGGCCACTTCGGCCTGACCTCTGGACTGCATAGTGACCGGTATTTCCAATGTGCCCTGGTGCTGCAATATCCCCCGCATGCGGAACGTCTTTGCGCACTCGGCAAAGACCATTTCGGAAGCCAGGCCATCGATGCCGTGATTGCACCGGCGGTGGGCGGCATTATTGTGGCGTATGAACTGGCCCGGCAGCTGAATGTGCGCAGCCTGTTTGCCGAGCGAAAGGACGGGCGGATGCTCCTGCGCCGGGGATTCCGCATTCAGCCGGGCGAACGCATTTTGGTGACCGAAGATGTGGTGACCACCGGCGGCTCCGTGCAAGAAGTCATCGAGCTGGTGCGAAACATGGGCGGCGACGTGATGGGCGTGTTTGCGATTGTCGATCGCAGTGGTGGGCAGGTGAATTTTGGTGTGCCGTTCAAACCCGCGGTGCGGCTGGAAGCCCGCACCTTTGAGCCCGAAGCCTGTCCCATGTGTCGTTCCGGCGTACCGCTGGACAAACCCGGCAGTCGCGATATGAAATCCAAATCCTGAGTACGTTATCCATGCAGCAGCGACGATTCCACCTTGCGGTACCGGCTTCCACTTCCAATCTCGGATCGGGGTTTGATACGCTGGGACTGGCCTTAAAACTGCACCTGACCGTGACCGCGGTCTTCGGCGTCGATGAAACCTGTATTCAATATTCGGGCGAGGGCGCGGATCGGATTCCAGCCGATGAACGCAATTTGCTATATCGCAGTTACGCTTACGCATGTGAAAACTCCGGCAAAACGCCTCTGCCCGTAAAGATGGACATTCACAATCCCATTCCACTGCAGCGTGGCCTGGGGTCAAGCGGCGCCGCCATTGCAGCAGGACTGATGCTGGCAGGCATCGCCACCGGTTGCCTCGAGGAAACCCGTCTGGTGCAATGGGGATATGAGCTGGAAGGTCACCCGGAAAACGTTTCGGCTTCTCTGATGGGGGGCTTCACTGTGAGCTGCTTGCAGAACGGACGCGTCCTGACAACGAGAACTCTGCCTCCGGAGCATCTGGTAGCCGTGGCTCTTATTCCGGATATCACCATCCCGACGGAACAGGCCCGGCGCGTTTTGCCGAAGCACATATCGTTGCAGGAAGCGATTTTTAACATGCAACGTGTTGCGCTGTGGGTTATGGCGATCCAGAACAACGGCTTCGCGTGGATGCGCGCTGCCAGCGAAGATCGCCTGCATCAGCCGTACCGCTCGCGTTTCATTCCCGGGTTCGATGCGATTCTAAGCGCATCGTATGACGCCGGCGCCCATGCGACTTTTCTCAGCGGCTCGGGCTCGACCATCCTTGCGCTGTGCGATCGGGACAGGGCCGGCGCGGTGGAGTCCGCCATGGCAGCCGTTGCCCGGTCACACAATCTGAATTGTACCACCCGCATGCTGGAGCTGGAAGGTCAGGGAGCGCGCTATAGCGAATTAGAATAAACGTTTGGGGACGCTCCCCATCTTTGTTTATCATCATGAGAGGCATCGTTGAAACGGTGCAGAACCATGAAATGGATTTGGGGCGCCGTCTGAGTGCCCGATCAGTTCGGTTTGATTTTCAATCAAGTACGCATCCGTTCCACATGCCGCGGATGCAGTTGGATGGGTGATGTTTGCGGATCTGTGGACCTTAACCATATGGAGGAGTGTAAAATGGTTGATGATTTTCGCAATGAACCGTTAACCGATTTTTCCAAAGAGGAAAATCGCCAGAAAATGCTGGAAGCTCTGGAATATGTGGAATCGCAGTTTGACCGCGTTTATCCTTTGTATATCAACGGGCAGGATGTCACTTCGGATCGGCAGTTTAAATCCTACAATCCGAGCAACAAAGACCAGGTTGTGGGCACCTTTCACAAAGCCGGCAAAGACCATGTGGACATGGCCATGGAGGCGGCGCTGAATGCATTTGAAGAATGGAAACGGGTTGATCCGAAAGAGCGTGCCATTATTCTTTTGAAAGCAGCCAACATTATGCGGCGGCGCCGGTTTGAAATCAACGCGTGGATGGTACTGGAAGCCTCCAAAAATTGGGTCGAAGCCGACGCTGATACGGCCGAAGCCATCGATTTTCTGGAGTTTTATGCACGGGAAATGCTCCGCTATTCCGACCGCCAGCCGGTTACGCCCGTGCCCGGCGAGTTCAACGAACTGGTGTATATTCCTCTGGGCGTCGGCGTGATTTTGCCGCCGTGGAACTTCCCCATGGCAATTCTGACCGGAATGACCAGCGCAGCCATTGTCACCGGCAACACTGTGCTTTTGAAACCGGCGACCGACACCCCGGCGGTGGGCTACCGGCTCGTGGAAATCATGCAGGAAGCCGGGTTACCGGCAGGCGTCCTCAACTTCATTCCCGGCAGCGGCGGCGAAATCGGCGATTACATGGTCACCCACCCCAAGACCCGATTCATTTCATTTACCGGTTCCATGGAAGTGGGATTGCGTATTAATGAACTGGCGGCAAAACCGCAGGAAGGTCAGATCTGGATCAAGCGCGTGGTGGCCGAGATGGGCGGCAAGGACGCTATCATCGTGGATAGCGAAGCCGATCTCGCCAAAGCCGTAGAAGGGACCGTGAGTTCGGCGTTTGGTTTTCAGGGGCAGAAATGTTCCGCCTGTTCGCGGGTGATTGTGGATGAGAAAATTTATGACGAATTCGTGGAACGGCTGGTGGAGCGCGCCAAAAAGATCACCGTGGGCCCGGTCAAGGAGCAAAGCAATTTTATGGGCGCGGTGATCAATCAGGCTGCCGTGGAAAAAATCATGAGCTATATTGAAATCGGCCATCAGGAGGGCAAGCTCATTCTCGGCGGCGAACGCGCCGAAGGCAACGGTTATTTTATTCAGCCGACCATCTTCAAAGACGTGTCTCCCGATGCCCGCATTGCTCAGGAGGAGATCTTCGGTCCGGTGCTGGCGGTCATCAAAGCCAAAGATTTTGACGATGCATTGCGCATCGCCAACGGCACCATTTACGGCCTGACCGGATCGGTGTATTCTCAGAACCGCGCCAAGCTTGCCCGCGCGAAACAGGAGTTTCATGTAGGCAACCTGTACATGAACCGCAAATGCACCGGGGCGCTGGTCGGCGGCCATCCGTTCGGTGGTTTCAATATGTCCGGTACGGACAGCAAAGCCGGTGGCCGGGATTACTTACTGCTGTTCCTGCAGGCGAAATCCATTTCGGAAGTGCTGTAAAAAGACAGAACGCCGGGGCTGCCCGAAGACAGGCCTTTTCAATCTCCGGATGCCCGGATGCTTCTGCCGGGCATCCGGGAACAGTGGTTTGCCAGACCACGGGGAAAAGCTTCCGTGAACCATATTCCAAGTTCGGGACCGTTCCGGCGTGCTTGATCTGAAGAGACCGACGAAAGCCGACATCCATAAATCGTCGTCATGGGATGCGAAAAAGCATTCAAAAGAGGAATAAGTCGTATTCCCAACCCGCTCCCTCCCCCGGGGAATGCCGCTTCTCTTTCCGCGCCCGTTCTACTTGAGACGCCAGGATATGCCGCATTGGTACATCACCCATAGTTCTTTTCCCCGTCGAAGCAAATGGACGTCCCCCCTGCAGGCTGACCATCCCCCGCATCCTGTTATTTGTCCCGGGTTTCCTGCGAGTACGGCAGCGGTATGTACTGCACAGCCGGAGTACGCCGCTGCATGGGCTGTGGGAACAGATTCATGAACTGGTAAATCTCTTCGGGCATATCGGTGGAAACCGGCAATCCCAGTGATTTGGCTTCATCTACCATAATGGGATAATCATGAGTCCAGGTGCCTTTGGAGAGCAACTCGGCAAGGTGCTCGGCTTTTTTATCCTCCATTTTCCCGGATAAAATTTCCATGACCGTGGCTTTGATTTGCCGGATGGCTTTTTCCGCCACATCGCCCAGAATCAAAGTTTCGTCGTCCACATTTTCCGGTTTTTTCTTGTCAATCGCCGCCAGGATGGAGGCCGCCGGGAATTTACCCAGTTGCGGATCGACCGGCCCCAGGACGGCATTGGGATCCATCACGATCTCATCCGCTGCCAGAGCGATCAGCGTGCCGCCGGACATGGCATAATGAGGAACAAATACGGTGACTTTGGCGGGATGATTTTTCAGTGCCATCGCGATTTGTTTGGAAGCGAGCACCAGGCCGCCCGGGGTATGAATAATCAGGTCGATGGGAACATTTTTGTCCGTGAGCTTAATCGCTCGCAATATCTCTTCGGAATCTTCGATATTGATAAATCGCATCAAAGGGAATCCCAGCAGGCTCATGGTTTCCTGGCGGTGTATCAGGGCGATCAACCGGCTTTTGCGCTGTTTTTCAATTTTTTGCATCAATTTCATGCGGGCCGTGACCAGCATCCGCTGACGGATTGCCGGTTGCAAGGCAGAAATAATGAAAAAGAGCCAGAAAAGGTCGAGCATATTCATGGTTTAACTCCTGAATGAAACAAGCTACCATGGAAAATATTGATCCGGATACACCCGTGGCAGGGTTTTCTTTCGTTTTCGGAATAGAAACACCAGCACCGCACCGGCAACGAAACCGCCAAAATGCGCCCACCAGGCCACCCCACCGGTATTGGCCGGAGCAGCTAAAGCCAGGGTGCCCTGAAAAAGCTGCAAGATCACCCAGAAAGCCAGGTAAAAAAATGCCGGAATCTCGATAATATCCACGAAAAAGAAAATCGGAACCAGGGTGATCACACGGGAATGGGGAAACAGGATGAAATACGCGCCCATAACGCCTGCGATGGCACCGCTGGCCCCCACGGTGGGGATGCCGGAGGTCGGATTCATATAAATGTGCGTAAATGCGGCGGCCAGGCCGCAGAGGATGTAAAAGAAAAAATAGCGCACATGGCCCATGCGTTCTTCAACATTGTCGCCGAAAATCCATAAATACCACATGTTGCCAAGGATGTGCATCCAGCCGCCGTGGAGAAACATCGACGTGAATAAAGGATAAAACCGTTCAAACCAATTCCCCGGCTCATGCTCCGCAAGCCAGAGGTATTTGGCCGGAATCACACCGAATGTAAAGAACACCTCTTCAAGCCGCGGCCCCAACGACAGCTCGATGAAAAAGACAAAGACATTGATCCCGATCAGAATGACGTTGACGATCGGGAACGTGCGGGAAGGAATGGTGTCTTTTAGTGGAATCATATGAACGAAGTGATTTTCGGTGGCTTTTTGGCTGAAAAATTTAGTGAAGAAATTTGAAAATGCAAGAAAAACCGCACCGGGCCGGAGAAATCTTGCTGAAATTTAACGAAATAAAGCGATTTTTACCATTTCCCCCGCATATCCCAATCGCCGCGATCTTCCAGGCAAGCCCAATTTATACCGGATCAGTCAATGATGCGGACGGGAAGCTCAAGGTACGACGCCTTCTTCCCGCCGTAATAAATCGTATTCACCGCAATCCGGGTACGTTTATGGCGCCGAAAGGGCAGCGGCGAATTGGGATTCGGTTCGAACTTGGGGCTGTTGCTGCTGGTTATGGCAAGACGAATGCGGTGTCCGGTATGAAAGACCATCGCCGTATTGCCCAGATCGATCCAAAATGTTTCGACTTTTTTGCGGGATAGAAGTTTTTCCCGCTGCAATCCCTTCCGATAGCGCGCACGCACGATACCATCGGCGATGAGAAAGGAACGCCCGTCCGGATAGACATCCGTGAGCTTGGCGACAAAATCGGTGTCATATTCCGAGCTGCTGGCGTACAGCTTAACGCGCACCCGGCCTGTGATGGTGAGCGGCTCCTCCAGGGGCGGCGAGGTAAAGATCAGCACATCGGAACGCAGTTCATTGGTGGTCTGATCGAATGGGCCCCGCTCGATAGCAAAGTTGTCTCCTCCGAGAGTCGGCATGGGACTGTCCGGATCATAGCGGAATCCCTCGGCGACTTCTTCTTTTGCCCGCTGTTCAAATATCAGCCCTCCATCGCTGTGCAAATAAAATTTGACTTTGCGGTGCTCGGGAGGCCAGGTAGCCGCCGTATTCCAAATATTGCCCGGTGCAATGTCATCTTTGACATCCCCCATCAGATAGTATTTCACAGGCGGTTCGATCAGCAAGCCGGTGTCGATGGCTTTGAGCCATTGATTGAACCAGCGGATCGCATCTTGCAGAATATCGAGCGGCGCATTTTCAGGAAAAATGAGTTCGCCCTGCTCACGTCCTGCGCCTTCCGGCAGCCGCGTCCAGGGGCCGATAACCAGCCGCTGATGGTGACGCGCGAATTTGTCGGCATATTTTTGATAGAGGCGAAACGCCATGATCGTACCTTCCTTAAACGGATCGAACCAGCCGGTAACATGACTGACCGGATGATGAATCCGCGTGGTTTTTCGCCACGCGATAAAAGGACGCCAGAATGGGCTGAGCCGGGCATGCTCTTTCCAGAATTCAGCATAGTTTGCCGAGCTGAGCAGCGGCAACCAGTGTTCCATGAGTTCTTTTCGGAACACACCGGACGGAAACGCTGCATGCTGATAGAAATCAAACGGAGCGGATATGATGTACTGGGTTTTTAGCGCCGGCGGAGGGTCCAGGGCCAGCATGTATTGCGCGTAACCGGCATCATGATACCCAAAAGTTGCGACCTTGCCGTCACTCCATTTTTGTTCCGTGATCCATCGGAGCGTTTCATGAGCGTCTTGAATGAAATTTCGAACCGG
>WFVT01000160.1 GCA_015491485.1 Candidatus Zhuqueibacterota bacterium | reverse complement strand
TTTCTTGATGGCTTGCATCATGGCATACGCCGATGTATTTTCCAGCATACGTTGGCGTAAGCTACAATATAGCCCCTTTGAAAGTGCCTGATTGCAGCAAATACGAAAAGCTGAGGGCGTCAACAAACCATTCCGCGGCCGTTCTGACGTGCGGCCGACCTCATTATACACCCTGCATGGCAAGGGTCATCTAAACGACTTGCGGAAGGCACCGTCTGCGTTTTTCGTCGCTGCATAACGGAGGGAGAATTCAAATCATGATCGATTGGAAGCGCCAGGATTTGCACAGCGGATGGATGTTTGCTTTTGCCGAGCACGGGAAGGTGCAGGGACCGGATGACTGCGACCGGCTGACCTTTCTCGAAGCACAGGTTCCCGGCACCAACTTGACCGATCTGCAACGTCACGGAATGATGCCTGCATCGACTGCCGCGGATTATGAAGCCCGGTTCCGGCCTTTTGCGCGCCAGGATTTTATCTATCGCCTGAGGTTTCAACCGGAACGCATGGCAGAAGCCCGGCACTGCCTTCTCTGTTTCGAAGGATTGGATACCGTGTGCGACATTTTCCTAAATGGCACCCGCCTGGCACAGACCGAAAATGCCTTCCGTTCGTATTCGTTGGATGTAAAAGAAGCGCTGCGTCCGGGAGACAATGAACTGCTCCTCATTTTTCGCTCGCCGCTTGTGGAGGCGAAGAAGCGGCAACGGGCGTTTGGGCACAAATTCCCCGCCCATCTCGACCTGGATTTTATGTTCCTGCGCAAGCCCGCCTATTCGTTCTTTTGGGATTGGGGACCGGAACTGCCTGTCAGCGGCATTTTCCGTCCGGTCTATTTAAAAGCGTTCGACTTTGCTGAGATTGCAGATGTCAATGTGCGATACAGGCTACAGAATGGAGAAGCCCACGGCACGGTTGAGATAGAGACGCGCGGAATGGATGGCGGCATGGCCCGCCTGCACCTGGACGGAAAAAAGTATGAGGCGGCGATACAGAATAACCGGGCAGAAATAGCCTTCAATTTACCGAAAGTGCATCTCTGGTGGCCCAACGGGATGGGAGAGCCTTATATGTATGATTGCCAGCTTGAACTGTGTGATGCAAAAAACCGGGTCGTTCAACGCCAAAAGCGGCGACTGGGATTCCGGGAGCTGACTCTGGAACAGACACCTCGTAACGATGGCCAGGGGAAGCGCTTCTTGTTTCGGATTAATGGAGTGCCCGTACTGGTACGGGGATACAATTGGATTCCTGCGGACAATTCATTGCCTGCTGTGGACGAGAACCGGTATCAGCAACTTTTGCAGCTGGCTCGTGACAGTCATTGCAATATGGTGCGCGTGTGGGGCGGCGGCTTTTATGAAAGCGACCTCTTTTATGAATGGTGCGATACGCTGGGATTGCTGGTGTGGCAGGACGCCATGTTCGCCTGCGCCATGTATCCCGACACCGACGCCGGGTTCGTGAAGGAGGTGGCCGCCGAGCTGGACGAGCACATTCGCCGGTTACGTAATCATCCGAGTCTCGCAATCTGGTGCGGCGGCAATGAGACGTTATGGGGCTGGGAAAGGGGAGCCTGGGGCGATTACCGGCAGGGAAAGAGTCCCTATTATGGAAAGAAAATTTATGACGAGCTGTTGCCCGATTGGCTTCGGGCGCTGGACCCCGATCGGATTTACATCCCGAATTCACCCTTTAGTCCTGATCCCACATTACCGGCGAATGATTATACCCATGGCTGCTGTCACTATTGGGAGCTGCACTGGCAGTGCGGCGATTACACGGAATATGACGCCGATGCCCCGAGTTTTGTCACCGAAACCGGAATCCAATCATTTCCTGATCCATACACGGCGATGAATATCGGTGAGCCGAAAGACCGTCATTTTCAGTCGTGGCTTTTCGAGAGCCGGAATCATTATGAGAGCCCCGCCAAAAACGAGCGGCTGTTGAAATTTATCGCCGCCCTCTACCGCATTCGGGACGATTTTGAATACATGGTGTATCTTTCCAATCTGGCTCACGGCGATTATTTGCGCTACGCCGTGGAGCACTGGCGGTGCCATGCGTTCGATTTCGGCGGGGTGATGGTCTGGCAGTTGAATGACTGCTGGCCGGCTATTTCCTGGAGCACCGTTGACTATTTTCTGAAGCCCAAAGCCGCCTATTATGCATTAAAGCAGGCGTTCGCGCCGATCGTCCCTGTTTTTAAACAGCCTTCCCATATTCAATTTGATCCGGAGGTTGAAAAACAGGGAGTGATCCGGATCGTGTGCGATTCGGAAGACATGATCCGCGGCCGGATCAAGGCGCGCGTGCTTTCTCTGGATGGTGAGGTCCGGTACGAAACCGAAATGCCGTGCCATGGAAAAGGGCCGGTGCTTTCGGCTGGCGGATTGGAGATTCCCGAGTTCGCCGCGATCCGGATGGAGTCGGTTTTGCAGCTCATATTTGACGGCGAAGACGGTCGGCAGGTGGAACGCATCTATCCGTTGGCCCGGCCGAAACATATGCGTATCACCAGGCCGCGTCTGAAACTCATGCGCGTGGATGATACCACCGTACAGGTGCAAAGCGATCGCTATGCCCGTGGAGTTTACTTGCATTATCCGGTGGCCGGTGTTTATTTCGATGACAACTTTTTTGATGTGTTGCCGGGCCAAACGAAAACGCTTCGCGCCAATGCGCCTCTTCAGCACGACCGGTTGCGGATTTGGAGTTATTACCATAGCTGAGCATCAGCCCCGTGGACAATAGTGCCGCGCAAGCTGATACAGCGGTTCAAGCTGGGCGGGTTTATTGCGTTTTACCAGTTTGAGTGCCTGGCTGGCCACCAGATGACTGGCACAAAACCAATTGAAATACGCCTCCGAAAGCGGGGCATCGGCTTGCTCATTGTACCCACGGATGAAGGCGTGGTTGATGCTTTCAGCGCGTTCAAAGGACATTTTGCCGGAGACGTGCATTCGCAGGACGTGCGCCATGAAGCGGCCCACATCATATCCCGGATCGCCGATATTGGCGGCATCGAAATCGATGAATAAAATGCCGGAGGCGGTCATCATTATGTGACTGAATTTGAACGAACCATGAACCAGCGTTCGGCGGCCCTCACCGAAACACGAAGCGGCCTTCTGCAGCTGCCCGGCAAGCTGCTGGTACCGCGCCGCAAAATCCGGAAACCGGGCTGCAATCCGCCGCACCGCCGTGTCGATCTCCGATAGCTGATAAGGCAGAGTCATTTGCTCCGGCAGTGAAACGGCGATGGCGTGCAACCGGGCAAGCCGCCGTCCAATGGCATGGGCGAGACTTTCCACATCGTGGACGGAATCGATCCGTTTCGCCAGGGGAATCCCCTGAACCGCTTCCTGCCACATCACCGCATACGGCGCGTCAAAAGCATACGGCTGTGGAATTAAGATTTCGCCCTGCTTTCGTGCCGGATGCTGCCAGATGGTTTGCAGCAGTTCGAAAGCCTCTTTGCCATATCCTATGCGAAAAAGTTTGGCGTACAGTGAACATGTTTGCGGCGTATCAGCCGGGCCGAATTGGACGCGCACCAAAAAGCCGCCCCGCTTCCCGGGAACCACTTTCAGCCTTTCGGTTCGAACCTCGACGGGCATTCCCTGTAACTCGGGGAGCCCAAATCGATGCGGTTCCTCCTGCATCTCCTTGAGTAACATCTTCGGAGACTCCAATAGGCGTAGCCCCGGAAGATTGGGATCGTTCGGATATGCCCATAAAACCATATTCCAATCGTTGATAAATAGCACAGGGGGACCGAAGCGCGGAGGCACCAAAGTATCGTCGCGGGTTTTCTGATATAATTGTGCCGGCGCTGGATGACCTTCCCGGGCGGTTCTCACGATGTACGTTTGCCATTCCCGGTAGCCGTTGCTCTGGCGAAATTCCACCTCCAAAATCAACTTGCATGTTTCGCCGCGACGGTGCTGGCATTCCGTTACCAGAACATCCTCAACCGTTGTTCCGGCCGGCACAAACGGCGTGACGGCATCTTGCAATTTTTCAACAAATGGTCGGCGCGTCCGGAGCGCTTCGAGCTGCGGCAGTGCTGTATCCTGTGGAAGGACAGCCCGTTTTGCCATTGCGATTCCCTTTCCTTAATATCGGTTCAACATCCGTCCGGAAACCAGGTATCCATCCGGTGAAGTACGGGTTGATTTTCAGGGCACGAAGACATTCTCACCGGTCGTATAGCGCGAAGGCGTTCTCGCCAAAAGCACCATCAAAATCGAGGGCGACTCCACCGAAATGCCAAACTAACGCGAGGCGTCCCCGCCGAGCACCCCCTCGGCCAGAGGCCTCGGGCCGGCGTAAAAAGATGCCGTTTACCGGACGGATACGAAACCAGGATCATCATACAATAGTTGCCATGGCCGCAATTTGAAGAAGGAAATCCACCGACGGTATCGTCGGATTTTATTTGCCTTTGCCATAGTGCGCTTCTATTTTGTGCGCAGCAAGCAGGGCTTCGGTCGGGATTCCCCGGCCCGCTTAAAACAGGAGACATACAAAGGGAGGTCGCATGGCAGGAAAATCAATCACCACGGCCGTTTTGCTGATCAGCCTCGCGATGGCGATCGTGATGCAGGCGTGTCAGCGAAACGGAGCGCCCACAGAAATTCCAACTCCGGATGTCACCATCACGGCGGATCAGACCCACAACAAATTCAGTCGCAGCATACCGCCGGTCGCAAAAGTGCCGTCCGGCGCCGTCGTAGAAGTCTTCACCAAAGAAGCCACCGATGGCCAGTTGACGGCAAATTCCACGGTTGATGATGTCAAGAACCTCGATTTCAGCCCGATCCATCCGCTCACCGGGCCGGTATATGTGGAAGGCGCTGAGCCGGGCGATGTGCTCGCCGTCAAGTTGCTAAAAATCGAAGTGGGCGATTGGGGATGGTC
>WFVT01000159.1 GCA_015491485.1 Candidatus Zhuqueibacterota bacterium | reverse complement strand
GATTTAGTTTTAATTCCGGAAGTGGAAGTTTCGAGTGTTGATAATTTTCGAATTAACTATAAGTTAAGGTGGTATAGAATTCTTAATATTTTTTTATATTTGCATGCCTCGTTGATGCCTCGAGCGTAGCGACTTGTGTTTGAAATACGGTGCTTTGCAACAGATATGTTTCATCTTTGCCAGCAATCTTAACCACGAATGTCGTCATTCAATTGATTGCCTTCGAATTCGGAATCATGATAGACTCCTTTTTATAACGCTTTACACCAGCCTGTCCTAACTCATCTTAACAACCTATCCGTTTAATTGCCACTCACGGAGGAAGGACGATGTAGCAACCGGGTTTTGCAGCAAAAGTTGGGGGTTTGAACGTTTAAAGGAGAGATGCACAACGTGGATTATAGCAGCATTGGATTGAATTAAGGGGAAATCATGAAGGTAAAAGATGAACCGCTTTTGCAAAAGCGGGGCATGGTGACGGAACCGTGCCACGCAAACGGTTCCATCTGGAGCACGCTATTTTCCGGCGGGAGCCCCGCATCCACTGAAGCGGCGAAACGGTTTTTCGACGAATTGGGGATTCCGATCGCGATTTTGGATCGTGATTTGAATTTGATTTATGGAAATCGGGCATTCCAGGAAGTTTTCGGATTTTTCCCGGATATTTCCAATACCAAACACCGGTTTCCGACGCTCTTTCGGCGGCTGAATCAGGACGGCTTTGATTCCTGGTGGGCGGAAATTCAGTGGTTCAATTACCGCCAGTTCGATGGCATTTTTGAGTTTGTGGCAGGAAACGCGATGCCGCGCGTGTATAAAGTCATTTTTTCGCGGCATGAAAACGGCGGATTTTATAGCGCCACCTTCATCAATATTACGTCAGAGGAACGGCAACGGCATCATTTGCGAAAACGGCTGGCGCATTCGCGCTCACTGATGAACCGGCTCAGCCGTTTGACGCATGTCAAAGATGAAAAACGTCTTTTTGAAGAATTTGTCGCTTTTGCAA
The DNA here is from genome assembly GCA_015491485.1 of Candidatus Zhuqueibacterota bacterium. Taxonomy (GTDB): domain Bacteria; phylum Zhuqueibacterota; class Zhuqueibacteria; order Zhuqueibacterales; family Geothermadaptataceae; genus Hydrothermovivens. The sequence goes on along the minus strand of WFVT01000159.1, from coordinate 23,877 downwards.
ATGATTTCTGGCGCACAACGGCAGCAATTTGGATGCACTTCGATCCGGTTACGCAACGGTTTTCTCAAGCCTATACCTGGCCCGACGGTGATCCCGGTTTGCCTCAAAAGGAAATTCCCGGAAACGCCGAAATGCTCGAATGGCTCGCTCGTGAAACGCCGTACCGGCTGACTACGGTGAATGAGCTAAAGGCTCATGGCATGCCGGAAACATGGACAGCGGGTCGAGCCGAGAAAGCCGTTGTGCTGCCTTTGTTTAACGACGACCGGCTTCAGGCGTGTCTCATACTTGCGGGTGATCATCAACTGGATTCGGTTGCCCCGGAGGACATGCGGTTGGCGGCCGAGTCCCTCCAAACGGCTTTTCAAACGGCACAGCTGTTGGCAGAGGTTTGCCGCCACCGGCGTCTGTTGCAGTCGGCGGCTGCAAAACGGGACCTCTCCGATGCGTCATTCAGGGATGTGCGTGCGGTGGCCGGCCGGTTGGCTCAGCAGCTTTATGAGATCGTCGGTTGCCGGTTGGCAAGTGTGGTGCTGGCGCATCACGGCGCTGTGGAATGGGCGGAGCACCACGGTGATGGGATAGCGGTATCGGACGCTTTGCCGGAATGGCTTCTCGAAGCCTGGCAGAGCAAGCCATCTGTCACCGAATCCGGCGTTCTTGAACTTCGTTTGCCGGTTCCGCAAGGCTCGAATGAAATGAAGCGTTTCTTTGGAAAACACCGTCTCGGCAGTGTGTTGATTTCGGGAACCATTCTGGAAGATGGTCGGCAAATGTTGGCGGCGGGCCTGTTTGACGACAGGTGCATGCTTGAAGACAGCACAAAAGCGAGTTTCTTGCTGCTGGCAAATCAGGGAATGCATTTGCTGCATGCCGGATTGATCATTCAGGCGCTGAAGCACAGCCGGGATTTTATGGACGGTATTTTGAAGCAGTCAGCGTATGCCATCATTTGCACCGATCGCGCCGGTCGGATCAAATATTACAATCGGGGCGCCCGGCAGATGTTGGGGTACAGCGAAGAGGAAGTCATCGGCAAGGAAGTGAGCCAGTTCTGGCTCGAGAATCCGGCTCAGATTCGGCAAATGCTGGCCGGTATCGGCGAGAATGATCACATTCTGGATTACGAAACGTATTTAAAACATAAAAACGGCGAGTACATTCCTTTTTCGTTATCGCTGGCTGCGCTGTACGATGACCGTGGTCGGATCAGTGGGTATCTTGGTATCGGGCGGGATATTTCGGAAAAGAAGCAGGCGGAAGAAGAGTTACAGCAGCGGCGGGAAGAGCTGGAAGATCTGATTTATTTGATCACGCACAATTTGAAATCCCCCATTGTATCCGTGGAAGGGTTCGCCAATCTGTTGATTGAAGAGGCCGGGCCTCGGCTGGATGAGGAAAGTTTCAAATATCTCGATCGCATCAAAAAAAATGTCGAATCCATGAATACCATGATCAGCGATTTGCTGGAATTCTCCAGATTCGGCAAAATGGATTTCTCGCGGGAGCAGGTCGATGTTCAGGAACTCGTGAACGAGCTTGTCGAGGAGCTGCAGGTTCAGTTCGCTCCCGTCACCATCCGTGTTGAGATCCCCCGGCCCTTACCCACGGTGGTCGCCAACGCCGAGGGCATTAAAACGGTGTTTGAAAATCTATTGAACAATGCGGCGAAATACCGCAAGCCCCGGCAGGATGTACACATTAAAATCTGGTATGAAGAAAAGCCGCGATTCTTTGCCTTTCATGTTGAAGACAACGGCATCGGCATTGAACCGGAGGCGCAAAAGAAAATCTTTAATTTGTTTCAGCGCGCTGCCAATGCCGCGGATATTCATGGCACCGGGGTTGGGCTTGCCATTTGCAAACGCATTATCACCCGCCAGGGCGGCTTCATTTCGGTGCACTCCGCCCCGGGACAAGGAACCCGTTTTTCATTTACACTGCCGAAATGTGAAACGGACGAACCTGTTTCCGCGCACGAAGCATGAAATAAGCCCCGAATAGTCCTATGCAAAATGTTTCGGTAAAAGAACTGCGCCGCGTGAGTCTCCTCGGGCGATTGGCCGAGGCGCTGATCGCAACGGACAGCGTGAGCGAGTTTTTTCAATTTCTGCGTGAAAAACTCATCGAGCTGATTCCGGCCGAGCATGTATTTATCTACTATCACGATGTCAAATCCAAAGGATTTGTGCTGCTTCCGGAATTCAATGCGCCGGAATTTTTTTCCGACGGGCGCAAAACCCGCCTGGATTATTCGGAAACGGGATTTCAGCGATTTTTGAAAAGCCGGGCGGCGATTTTGCGTATCCGGCAACCTCAGGATAATCCATTCACCCGGCAGGAGCTGGCGCTGATCGGCGAGGATATTCAGGCCGAACTCGCCATTCCCATCTCAACCCAGGCAGGCGATTTGTTAGGGGTGCTGCAATTGGTTCGCAAAAACCCCATCGGATTCAATAAAGCCCAAAAAGCGGTTGCCATTGCTGCTGCGGCTTTCATCGCCAATCTGCTCGAACGCGATCTCCTGTTTACCAAGAATGAACGGCTGAAGGCGGAAAGAAGCTGGTGGCAGAATCATTTTCAGTACTCATTCCAGCATCTATTGGGACCGGCATGTCTGATCGAAGCCCGAAGCGGTCTGATCCAGGACGTGAACAGCGGCATGGAAACTTTGTTTGGAGTGCCCCGACAGACGCTGACCGGCACTCCGCTGGACGAGTACCTGATGCCCGAGTCCGCCGAAGCATTTCGAGAAGTCCTCAAGGACGGCGATTTGAGTCAGCCGGTGGTATTGAAGCTGTTGAAGCTGCGGCGCAAAAACCAGTCGCCGTATTATCTCCATTTTAAATTGCTGGCGGTTCCCAACACCTCCCAAATTCTCGTCCGTGTGTTTGATGCCCAAAAGCGTATCCGTCGCCGCCGCCGGCAGTTGCACCAATGGAATAAGCTGAACCAATTTTTGCGTATCTTACAGCCCGGTCCCCAGGAAAACTTACACGAAGATATTCAGAAAGCGTTACAGGCCCTCGGAGAAGCCACCGGCGCCCGCTACGTGACCCTGTTCAAGGTGAAGGACGGGCACCTCGATCTGCTGAACACCATTAATTTGGTTCCGGGACAGCGGCAACAGCCGGATCAGGCGTTGCGCGCCGGGTTGGCGCGTGGCCCATACAATGAGCTTCTGAGCGCCGATTCGCTTGTTTTTTATCCGGATTTGCTGGAAAAAGAACCCTTCAGCCGCTGGCGGCCTATTGCCAAACAGCTCGGCTTTTCGAGCTTTCTCGCTTTACCTCTGGACCTGCAAAACAACCGCATCGGTTTGCTGTGTTTGTATTTCCAGGATAAACAAAAGCTCCCGTTGCAGGAACGGGTCCTCATTGAAGCCTGCGGCCGGTATATGGCGATGATCCTGTCGCACCTGCGGTTGCAGCGCAAATCCCAGGAACGGTTTGATCAAATTAAAATCATCGAAGAACTGACCAAAAGCATCAACGCCAGCAAGAGCATCGATGAGATCATTAAGGAGGCCGCTCGCGGCATTCAGAAAATCATCCCGTTTGACCTGATGGATATCACGCTGTTTGACAGCGAGGGAGAAAACGTTAAGCTGTACAGCATTTTTTCCCGACACCTGGGAGAGAAGATCGGCGTGGAGACCTGGCGCGGATTTGAAAACTTGCCCGAATACGGCTGGCTGTGTCTCGGAGAAGCGGTCGATCCCGAGCTGCACGCTAAAATCGAAGGCCACCTCGAGGCCAAGCGCAACGTCCTGCTCATGGCATCGGAACGTTATCTCGGCACCCTGGAAATTGCCAGCATGGATGAGCGCACGTTTAAAAGAGAACATCTGGATTTTCTCAACCAGGTCGCCGGGCAACTGGCTACCGCCTTTGAAAATATCCGCCTGTTCGAAAAATTGAGCAACCGGGTTCGCGAAATGAGCGCCATCGCCAAGGCGAGCTGGGCGGTGGCCAGTGAAATCGATACCCAGGCGATGCTGGTCAGTGTGCTGCAAAACATTCAGCGGGCACTGGATGCGCGCTCACTGCAGTTCCGGCTGCTGGTGCCGATTCCGGATATTCCCATGGCGCTCGATGAGGGCGAACCACAGGAGCCGATTGACTGGGATGAGTTCCCCGATGTGCTCGAACGCTTGACCGGGCAGCGACAATACTGCATCCTGGGACGGCGCGGGGATGCGCTGTATCTCTCGCGCAATTTTACCGGTAAATTTTTATTGGTGCCGGTGGTGGTGCAGCAGAAGGCGATCGGATGGATTCTGGTGGAACTGCCGGAAGTCCGAAAACTGGCGCGCCGTGAGGTGGAGATGGTGAGAACTATGACCAATCTTATTGCTTCCGCTCTGGAAAGCGAGCGGCTGCGCCGGATTACCAGCGAACGGACGGAACAGTTGGAGCAGGTCAATGAAGAGCTGGAAAAATTCGTTTATACCGTTTCTCACGATTTGAAATCGCCCATTGTTTCGATTCATGGGTTCTCGACATTGCTGCTGGAAGATTACGGCGATCAGCTCGACGCCGATGCCCGGCATTACCTTGAGCGCATCCAGAAAAATGCCCTGGCCATGCAACAACTGGTCAAAGACCTGCTGGAGCTGTCACGCGTGGGCCGCGGCGTGCTGAATTTCGAAAAGATCAACGCGAAGGAGATCGTCGAACGGGCCCTGCTGGAATATTCCTATCAGGTGCGCGAGGAGCCGATTCGTTTCAACATTCAGGAACGCTTCCCGGATATTTATGCCGATGTAACGCAGATGACGCAGGTGTTTGCCAACCTGATCGGCAATGCCATCAAATTTCGCAATCCGGAAAATGAGGAAACCGTTGTGGAAGTGGGCGCCGAGGAGCGCAGCCGGGAAATCGTTTTCTGGGTGCGGGATAACGGCATCGGCATTGCGCCGGAATTTCATGAACGGATTTTCAATCTTTTCGAGCGCCATCCGCACAGCAAAAAGGTGGAAGGAAGCGGCATCGGTTTGACGGTGGTTAAGCGAATTGTTGAGCTGCATAAAGGAAAAATTTGGGTCGAGTCGGAAGCCGGAGCGGGAGCGACCTTCTATTTCACGCTGCCCAATCCCAAAGCCAAAGCCCATCCCCCTTTGAACGGGGTGAAAAAGGCCTGAGCCCGGATGGGCAGAGCTGGCTGTTGTCCGGGGATACTGAATTTCAGGAACGCTGTGAGCGCAGGAGGCTGGACGGAGGTCGGTGACGGAGAACCAACCTGCCTGCAATACATTTCTCACCGCTTTAAAACCACATGAACCGAATTGACATCTGAGGGATTGCAACATGCTACTGGTGAAACGGCATCCGGTGGAGAGAGAATCCCGGGATGCGCTTTTGCGGCAAATTCAGGAATTAAAGCAGCAGTTGCGCGCCCGAACTCGTGAACTCCATCAGAAAGAGGACGAACTGCAGCATTTGTTTTATATGATTTCTCATGAGCTGCGCACCCCGATCAGCGCCATACGCGGGTTCGCATCGATTCTGCTGGATGATCCCGCCACGTTAGCCACCGAAGCAACCGACTACCTGCAACGTATTCAAAAAAATGTGGATCGCCTGGAAAAAATTGTGAATGACCTTGGCTTGTTAAGTCGCCTTAATATAAATGAAAATTCATTTGAGGTGATCAATCTTCAGGAGCTGATCTCCGATATCTTAATTGGCTCCTATGATCAAATCCACTCTGGTCAGGTGACGGTTGCCATTCAGCCCGATTTGCCGCCTGCTTATGGCTATCGCGAAGGATTGCACCATGTGTTTTCCAACTTGATTCTGAATGCGATCAAATATCGCAAGCACTCCAAACCATTAACAATTGAGATCGGCTGCTTGCAGGACGAGTTTTTCCTGAAATATTATGTTCGGGATAACGGGATTGGCATTCCTTCGGCCTATCGGAAGAGCATTTTTGACATGTTTGTTCGAGCCGGCAATGTGAAAAAGGTCAGCGGCAGTGGGCTCGGCCTGTACATCGTTCGGCGCATTATTCAGGCGCATGGGGGGGAGATTTGGGTGGAATCTAAAGTGGGCAAAGGTTCGACATTTTATTTCACGTTAGCGAAAACGCCCTGAGAACGGGCAGTGGGTAGCAAGAGCGGTGGAAAACGGAACGAAGGAAAGAAGAATAGCAACGGCGAGTCGCACACCCGGGAGATGGGCTGAATGAATAAAAAACTGCAGGTTCTGGTTATCGATGATAATCAGGATCAGTTGGAAGTCTTACGCATTATGCTGGCCAAACGCGATCCTGATTTGCAGGTGGACGTCTTTACCGATCCGATGGCGGGACTCCAGGCGCTTTCTCAGAAGCCGTTTGATGCGGTTCTTTTGGATTACAGCCTGCCCGGCGTTAACGGGCTGGAGCTGTTGCGTCAAATTAAAGAGCGGTGGCCCCATTTGCCGGTGATCTTTGTTACCGGGCAGGGCAACGAAAAGGTCGCGGTCGCCGCCATGCGCGATGGCGCGCACGACTATATCATCAAAGAAGGCGATTATCTCAAATTTTTGCATAAAACCATCCGGCATGCCTATGAAAAAGCCCAACTTCAGAAACAGATTTTAACCAGCAAATTGCGTCTTCAGGCGCTGTTCGATGGCATTCAGGATTTCATCTCGGTTCAGGATCGTGATTTCAATGTGGTGATGGTCAACCGCAAATTCGCCGAATGGGTCAACGCAGATCCCGAGTCGCTGGTCGGCCGCAAATGTTACGAAGCCTATTTTCAGCGCAGCGAGCCGTGCGAAAGCTGCCCGGTGAAAAGGACTTTTGATCGTCTGGAGAAAGACTTTCTTGAAATGAAACATGACAACGACGTCTTTCATATCTGGAGCTATCCGATGACCGGGCTGGATGGTAACCTGGATTATGCCATCGAGCACTTACGCCTGGTGACCGATCAAAAGCGGATGGAAGAGCAGCTCATCCAAAACGATAAGCTGGTCACCCTGGGCATTTTGTCTTCGGGCATTGCCCATGAGATCCGAAATCCCCTGAACATCATCGAGGCCGCCCGCTATTACCTTTCTGAAGTGATCCCGCCGGAAGAAACGGATAAGCATGAAAAATTGATGATCATTCGCAAAAATGTGTACCGCGCCTCGCGGATCATTAATAACTTGCTGGAATTTTCGCGCAGAAAAGAGATGGACGCCCAGGAGGTGGATGTCAACACCATCCTCGATAAAACCCTGGCCCTGATTGAAAAAGAAATGCGCGTGCGCGATATCGAGGTGGTGCGCGAGTTTGAACCCGGCCTGATTACGTTTTTTGATCCGGATGGATTGCGGCAAATTTCCCTGAATCTGATTTTGAATGCCATCCAGGCCATGCCCGAAGGAGGCACCCTGCATCTGCGCACTCATCGTGATGAATCGGGCAATATTTGCCTCGAGGTCGAAGATACCGGAGTGGGAATTCCTCCGGAGAATTTAAAGAATTTATTCACCCCATTTTTCACGACCAAACCCATCGGCGAAGGCACCGGGCTCGGTCTGTACATCGTTCATGCCATTGTCAGCCGCAATGGGGGTGAGATTCAGGTGGAAAGTGAAGTGGGCAAAGGCACCCTGTTTCGAATATTACTGCCGAAAAAAGCTGCGGCGGAAAGCCCCACCAGCATGTTCCTTGATAAAGAACGAAAGGAACCGGTGAACCCATAGGTACGAACCGGTCGGCAAAACGCCCTGCCATCAAAACGGCACAGCCCTTTTTAAGATTGACAAATAACCTTTTTATCATTACATTTAGCAGGTTTTTTGCAGACGGCCGGCGGTTTTTGTGAAAACAGGCAAGAACCCGGCCGATATCGAGCGGGGCGGTCCATAAAAAGCCACGTCATTTCCGAAATGGTACTGTCGGGCCTCCAAAAAACACTGCTTTGGCGGAGCCTGACCGGTGCATTCGGAACGGGGCGGGAGTTGGAAAACGTTTCCTGGACAGCGCCTCTGAAATCATATCCATGAAAATCAAGAAATTCAGGTTGTCAGGTCGAGGGCTGTGTGCAACTGAAAGAAATCATAGCGCCTATTCGGGAGGACCTCAGCGCATTTGAAAAGGAATTCAGAGCCTTACTCAAGTCGGATATTTTTCTCATTGATAAGGTCGTCAGCTACCTGGTAACTCACCGGGGTAAGCGGCTGCGGCCCATCATGGTGCTTTTGACAAGCCGGTTGAACGGCAATCCACCCACCCCCGTACGGCTCAGCGCCGCCGCCATCATGGAGTTGTTGCACACGGCCACTCTGGTGCATGATGATGTCGTGGACGACAGCTACCGGCGGCGGGGGTTCCCTTCAATCAATTCCATCTGGAAAAATAAAATCTCCGTACTCATCGGCGATTATCTGTTTTCAAAGGCGCTGCGTTCCATGCTGGAGATGCGCGACTTCAAAGTATTTGATATCATTTCGCGAACGGCGGAACGGATGAGTCAGGGAGAGCTATTGCAAATGGAGCGCAGCAAGGATTTCTGGATGGAAGAAGAGGTGTATTACCGGCTGGTCAGTGACAAAACTGCTTCGCTGATCGCCGCATCTTGCCAGCTCGGTGCGGTGGCTGCCAACGCTTCGGACGATGATATCGAAACCATGGGTGAATTTGGCGAGAAAGTCGGTATCGCCTTCCAAATTCGTGATGATTTGTTGGATTTGCTGGGCCATGAGAAAAATACCGGCAAACCCATCGGGAACGACATCCGGGAAAACAAAATCACCTTGCCGCTGCTGCATGCCCTGAAGCAGGCCGAAAAGCGCGAGGCAAAGCACATCATCCGCATGATGAAGCGTAAGCCGGGACGAAAAGAAATCGAATATATCGTGGATTTTGTGGTGAAAAATGGCGGAGTGGCCTACGCCACGGAACAGGCGGAGCGCCTCACGTCAGAAGCGCTGCAGAGTCTCTGCAAATATCCCGATAGCACCTATAAAGATGTGCTGATCAAGCTGGTGCGGTTTATCACCACCCGCGAGCATTAAACAGCATTCCGCATTGAGAACAGGCAACAGGCACGAACAACCAAAATACGAGGAAGCGTTATGCCCCGAACGTTAGTCACAGGAGGTGCCGGCTTTTTGGGCTCGCACTTGTGTGAATACCTGTTGAAAAAAGGCCATGAAGTGATCGCCATGGACAATCTACTGACCGGCACGATCACCAATATCGAACATTTGCAGTGCGAGCAGTTCAAATTTATCAAACACGATGTCACCGAATACATTTACGTCGGCGGGCCGATCGATTATATTTTGCACTTCGCTTCGCCCGCCAGCCCGATGGACTATTTGCAACTGCCCATCCAGACCCTGAAGGTGGGCGCGCTGGGCACACACAAGGCGCTCGGTTTGGCCAAGGAAAAAAAAGCCACCTTTTTGCTGGCCAGCACCTCGGAAGTGTATGGCGACCCACTGGTGCATCCGCAAAACGAAGAATACTGGGGGCATGTCAATCCGGTGGGGCCACGCGGTGTGTATGACGAGGCCAAGCGTTTCGCCGAGGCGCTGACCATGGCCTATCACCGCACGCACGGCGTGGATACCAAAATTGTGCGGATTTTCAATACTTACGGCCCGCGCATGCGCCCGAACGACGGCCGGGCCATCCCGACGTTCATTCCGCAGGCGCTGCGGGGCGAGCCGATCACCGTGTTTGGCGATGGCTCGCAAACGCGCAGCTTCTGTTTCGTTGATGATCTGGTGGAAGGCATCTACCGGCTGCTCATGTCCGATGTGCACGATCCGGTCAACATCGGCAATCCGACCGAGATGACCATCAAAGAGCTGGCCGAAGAAGTGGTACGGTTGACCGGCAGCCGCAGTGAGATCATTTACAAGCCGCTTCCCGTGGACGATCCAAAAATCCGGCAGCCTGATATCACCCGGGCCAAAAAGCTGCTTGGCTGGGAGCCCAAAGTATCGCTGCAGGACGGGCTGAAAAAAACCATCGATTGGTTTCGTACGCTGCCCGAATTTCAAAAGGTGACGGCGTCTGAAGTCATGGAGGAATAATTTCGCCGTTGCAAAGTTATCCCGACAGCGAGCCCAAAGCCATTCTTTTGATTCGCCTGAGCGCCATCGGTGATATTATTTTAACCACGCCGTTAATTCGGGTTTTGCGGAAGCGGTTTCCATCAGCCCGGATTGATTTCATTACCAAAGCAAAGTATGCGGATTTGCTGCGATTTCATCCGGCTCTTTCTCAGATTTACGAATTTCCGGATCACGGCGGTTTTGCCGAGCTGAAAACGGCTCGCCGCTGGATCGCTGCGCAGGGTTATGATGTCATTCTGGACTTGCACCGCAATCTCCGTTCGTATGTGCTGACCTGGCGTCAGCTTCGTGGCCCAATCCCGAGGATGTCAAAATATGCCTTCCGGCGTTTTCTGCTGGTAAAATTTGGCATCAACCGATACCGGGAGGTGGTGCCGGTGTACCGCCGTTATTTAAACGTGGCGGGGCATCTTGGCGTCGGGGACGACGGCCGGGGTTCGGAGATTTTTATCCCGCGGGACGTTCTTCAGCGCATCAACGCGCGGTTGCGCGAGTCAGCACTGCCGGAGGGACGCTTTTTCGCCCTGGCGCCCGGAGCGGGTTTTGCCACCAAGCGCTGGCCGATTGAGTATTTTATCGACCTTGGCAGGAACCTTTCAAAAAACAACCGGGTTTTTTGTATATTGGGAGCTCAGCAGGATCGGCGCCTTGCCGATCAAATCCGGCAAGTTTTGCCGGAAGCGCTGGACTTCACCGGCAGACTGACATTGCTGGAGAGTGCAGCCGTGTTGTCGCAGGCACGGGCGCTCATCACCAATGATACCGGCCTCATGCACATGGCCGAGGCCGTAAAAACGCCTGTGGTGGCGCTATTCGGTTCCACGACCCGGGAGCTTGGATTTTTCCCGATGTTGCCGGAAAGCGTGGTCATTGAGAATCCGGAAATTCGCTGTCGGCCGTGTTCACATATCGGCCGCCATCAATGCCCAAAAGGGCATTTTTTATGTATGCGCTCGCTGAAACCGGAACGGGTGTTCCGGGTGCTCAAAGAATCGTTTTGGGATTGAGCGCAGCGACACGAGAAGGTCATCGTCGTCAGTCACAACCATACGTGGACTGATCATGTTTGACGCCGCCCATCAGAATCGGCGCCCGTGGGAAGCAACCACGGATGGGTTGCGTCGAATATCGCGTGAATCACACGCAAATAAATCGTAATGGAGGTGAGAATTTTCGGTGCAGGGTAAAGAACTCGCACGTCGTATTGCCATTGCCGCATTAGAGAAAAAAGCTGAAAATATTCGGATTTTTGACCTTCGGGGGTTGAGCAGCATCACCGATTTCTTTGTCATTTGCTCTGGAGTGACGGATCTGCACACCCGCGCCATCCAGGAGGGCATTGTCGAGACCCTCAAAGAAGCGTCCATCCGGCCGTGGCACGTCGAAGGAGAAAATCTCGGCCGCTGGATTCTGATCGATTACGTGGATGTGGTGGTGCACATTTTTCAACCCGAAGTGCGTGAATATTACGGACTGGAACGACTCTGGGGAGACGCTGAAATCGAAGAGATTACCGATGAAAATGTTAAAGCCTGAAACCTATTTGCGGGAACAGATCGCGAAGGCACTGGCCGCCGCCTTCCAGATTGAAAACGAGGTGGAAATTTTGCTGGAGCGTCCGCGGCAGGAAAATTTCGGCGATTACGCCACCACGGTGGCGCTGGGACTGGCCAAAACCCTGCGCAATGCTCCGCGAAAAATCGCCGAAACCCTGCTTGACCATTTCGCCGACGATGCCGGACTGGTCGATAAAACCAGCATCGACGGTCCCGGCTTCATCAATTTTACCCTGAAGCCCGCTTTCTGGCAGCAATATTTGCTGCAAATCCTGTCCGAGGGCGAACGGTTCGGCACTTCCGACTGGGGCGGCGGGGAAAAGGTGCAGGTGGAATTTGTGAGCGCCAACCCCACCGGCCCGCTGAATGTGGTGTCGGCGCGGGCTGCCGCGGTGGGGGATGTGCTGGTAAGCCTGTTCAACCAGGTCGGATTCGACGCCAAACGGGAGTATTACATCAACGATGCAGGCCGACAGGTGCGTTTGTTGGGCGCGTCGGTGAGTGCACGCTATATGCAGCTCCTGGGCCACGACGAGCCCGTGCCCGAAGACGGCTATCAGGGCGATTACGTGATTGATCTGGCGCGGGAAATCCTCGACGAGGTCGGCGATCGGTATGCAGCGCTGTCGAAAGAGGAACGCGCCGAAAAACTGGCCGAAGTGGCGCTGGCCAAAATGATCCGGCTGCATCAGTCGGCGATGGAGCAGTACCGGGTGAACTATGATGTCTGGTTCCGGGAAAGCGAATTGCGCCGCCAAAATAAGCACCTGCAAATTTTGGAGACGCTGAAGCAGAAAGGACTTACCTACGAGAAGGACGGCGCCGTCTGGTTCAAGTCGTCGGAATTTGGCGATGAAAAAGACCGCGTGCTGATCACACGCGAAGGCGAGCCGACCTACTTTTTGGTGGATATTGCCTACCACGAGGATAAATACCAGCGCGGTTTTCAAAAGATTTACGACCTCTGGGGGCCGGATCATCACGGATACATTGCCCGCATGAGCGCGGCCATCCAGGCGCTGGGGCATCCGAAGGACAGCTTCCAGGTACGCATCATTCAGCAGGTGAACATGCTGCGCGGCGGCGAGGTGGTGAAGATGAGCAAACGCCGCGGGAATATCATAGAGATGCAGGAAGTGCTGGACGAGGTCGGTATCGATGCGGCGCGCTTCTTTTTCATCATGCGCAAACTGGACCAGCCGCTGGATTTTGATATCGACCTGGCCAAGAAGCAAACGGATGAAAATCCGGTGTATTATGTACAATACGCCCATGCCCGTGTTTCCAACATTCTCGAATATGCGCGCAGTCAGGGCGTGGAAATCGCCGAGAACGTGGACGTTTCGATGCTGCAGCAGCCGGAAGAACTCTCTGTGATCAAAAAATTGGCGGAATATCCTGAAATCATCAGCAAGGCAGCCAAGTTTTTGGAGCCGCACCGGGTGACCAATTATCTGATGGAATTGGCCGGCACCTTTCACAGCTTTTATCAGAAACACCGTGTGGTGAGTGAGGATGCCGCATTGACCCAGGCGCGCCTGAAATTGGTGCAGGGCACCAAACGAGTTCTGAAAAATGCGCTCGATCTGTTGAAAATTACGGCGCCGGAGCGGATGTGACGGACTGCGGGGTGGCAATCCGCGATGGCATTTATGCGCTCAATGGATGGCCTCGTACGGGGCGTTGAGGAGTACACAGTGGTATCTGGAGGAATGGCACATTGATGAATCTGCTTGTTGTCGGCTCGATCGGCTTTGACACCGTGGAAACGCCGCATGGCAAATCGGAGAAGGCCCTTGGCGGGACGGCGGTGTATTGCAGCGTGGCGGCCAGCTATTTTACCAAAGTGGGCATGGTGGCGGCCGTGGGCACGGATTTCCCGGAACAGCACACGGAATTTTTGCGGCAAAAAGGGATCGACCTCACCGGACTCATGACTTTGCCCGGCGAGACGTTTCATTGGGGCGGACGGTACCATCCCGATATGAATGGCAGAGACACCCTGTTTACCCATCTCAATGTGTTTCAAGATTTCAAACCGACCCTGCCGAAATCGTACTGCAGCGCACCGCTGGTGTTCCTCGGCAACATCCATCCACAATTGCAGTTGCATGTGTTGGAACAGGTTCAGGCGCCAAAGCTCGTAGCGCTGGATACGATGAATTACTGGATCGAGGGGACGCCGGATTTGCTGAAAGAAGTCCTGAAAAAGGTGGATATCCTGTTTGTGAATGATGAAGAAGCGCGGCAGCTTGCCGGCGAAATGAATCTGTTACGGGCGGCGCGCAAAATCTGGTCGATGGGGCCGCGGATCATCGTCATCAAAAAAGGGGAGCACGGCGCCCTGCTGTTTTATGAGGGCGACATCTTTTTCGCGCCGGCGTACCCGCTGGAAAATGTGGTGGACCCCACCGGCGCCGGGGACACCTTTGCCGGCGGGTTCATGGGCTATCTCGCCACCAGCCAAAATTTTGACCATAACCATCTGCGCTGTGCCATGATTTACGGCAGCACTCTGGCCAGTTTCGCCGTGGAGGATTTTTCCATCGAAAAATTACGCACCCTCCAGGAACGCGATATTTTCGAGCGCTTTGCCGCCTTTCAGCGACTCACGCAATTTTCCCGGGAGTAGCCATGGCCGTGGTAACGCGATTTATCGAGAAGAAGACCGCCGGTTTTACGGATATTCATGATCTGACCCCGGAAGTGGCCGAACTGGTGCGCGACAGTGGCATCAACGATGGCATCGTGACCGTGTTCGTGCCGGGCTCCACCGGCGGCATTACCACCATCGAATACGAGCCGGGCCTGAAACGTGACCTGCCCGAGGCGCTGGACAAAATCGCGCCCATGAACAAAACCTACCACCACGACGCCACCTGGGGCGATGGCAACGGCTTTGCGCACGTTCGCGCCGCGTTCATCGGCCCCTCTCTCACCGTGCCGTTTTCCGACGGCCGCCTGCATCTCGGCACCTGGCAACAGATCGTGTTGCTGGATTTCGATAACCGTTCCCGCCACCGCCGGATTGTGGTGCAGATCATGGGGGAATGAATGATTCGCCGGTGGATCGGTATCCCGTCTCAGTGGCTGTTTTCTTCCAACACCGTTTGCCCATCCTGAAACCAGCGGCAGCGGCCGGGAAACCATGATTCCCTGCCTTTAGCCGCCACTCGACTCGGCCGCTTTCGGAATGCGCTTTCCATCCAGCCAAAATGCCACCCCGGCAAACGAAAGATAGAATAAGAGGGCGATGATCGACAGGGTGATTTCGTCTTTGGCGATGGGTTCGGCAAAACTATTGATGGCATTAATGATCAATAAGGCGATCGCAAAGAGGATAGCGCTGTATCGGCCAGCCCTGGAAACCGGGCGGGTGGCACGCAGGTAGATGAACAGGGCGCCGAGGAGGAAACCGGCTTCCAGAAGATAAGCCACGATGGGATAGTTCCATAATCCCAGACCGAGCTTGGTGGAAGCGTCACTAAACAGGGGAAGGTCCGGTGTATGTACAAGAAAATCCAAAAACCAGTGTGACACCACCACCAACGCTGCAACCAGACCGATGCGCGTGGCATGGGTTGTATGGCGCAAGATGCGTTTGACAGCGAAAAAAACAAGTCCGGCCCAGATGAATGAAGCCACCAGGCTGTGCGTGTACGGCATGAAAACCAGCTCGAAGTGAGTAGAAGCGGTGTAGTTCTCAACATAATTGAATTTTTCAATGCCCAGAAGAGAGAGGGGAAAAAATAAAATGTCCACAAATTGGGCGGCGAGGAACAGCCAGCCCAACGACAGCCGACCGGCGACGGGTTTCAGGGCGAAACTGGCAGCGTAGTGTCCGACAAACACGGAATTCTCCTTGAGGTTAATGAGATGGATAAAATGATCACGGCTGGAATTGTGAAACGCAGGGAAAACCGCTTTCGTGGAGGCCCGGAGCATGCGTTTGCAAATTCAGCCTGTGCCGTTTTAGAGGAAAGTACGAAAAAAGCCCGGTGCGGGCAAGGAATAGAGGCTCAAAGCATCATTTTCCGAGAAGCGCATGGAGCGTCGGACTTTCGCAATCCGGTAATCGCTCAGCATAAGTTTAGCCAAAATCTGAATGTCCCCCCAAATTAGCACCACACGTATGATGTCACCGTTTGATTTTGTCTTGATTTCCTTTTACATCGAATCCCGCCACGAAGGACGCGAATCACATGAAGGTTTTTAGCCTCCCGCTTTTCTTCGTGTCCTTCATGCACATGGCGGTTGAAAAACCGATTCGCCCGGGCATATCGAACCGCTTTTTGACAGCCAGGCCGATTATTCGCTGAATTCATGTTGAACATGGCCCGATCGGTCATCGCGAGGGTTAGCGAATACGAAGGCGCGGCGATCTCCTTGATAACCCAAAAGAGAGATTGCGACGTCGCTCCGCTCCTCGCAATGACCGCGTTGGGCCTGAGTTGATTTTTGGGCTGAGTTCTTTGGTTGTCGTAAAGGTGGCCTGTGGCTTAACCGGACGCAAAGCCGAAACCGTAATCTCAAGCGAAGGCACTCTCACCGGTAATCTGCCGCGAAGGCGTCTCGCTGAGCTTCCCGCACTCGGTCGAAAGCGCTGCCTTTGGCCGGAGGCCTCGGGCTGGTTGGAGAATCCTCAGCTGGTGGCTTTGAGGCTGGGTGGAAAAGGTTGGAAAGTTTCGGTCTGTCGGTAAGGATGAAATTGGGGGCCGAGTGGAAACCTTGCAGCAGGTTCAAAACCTTCGCAAGGTGCAGCTTCATGAGATGCTATTGCCAAGGTGCGCTTCACTGCACGGACACTTTTAGCTGAGTTCTTAGGTTGCACCCTTTCAGGGTTCATGAGGCGGTTCTTCCTTTTCTCCCCGGGTGCGCTTTGCGACCCCGGGCTAAGTTGTTGAACACCTGCGGCGTTTTTTAAGAATCCGGCTGCAGGCGCGTCACCCGGCTGGCTTTTTTGCCGGTTTGCCTTAATGCAAGAGATCCCACCTAACCTTTGCCGCAACGCGGCCAAACCATTCAGCCCGGGGCATCACCCCGGGTCAATAACACCCGAGATTTTCGCAGCGCTGAAAGGGCTGCACAATTATCGTGGTGAGAATGGCGATCATGGTTGAACGGTGAATTTGCTGGAACTATTGAAAAATCAATCGTGCCTGGCATTGGAGTGAAAAATGGGGGCCATTCATAAGTTTAGCCAAAATGTATTGCGGATTAAGAAAAATTAAGCTATTTTCTGCGAGTTTTGTGCCCTTGGTTAAACAGGATGAACCAACCTTTAAAGGAGAGCGTATGCGCAATCTGTTCACCGCCTTTGCCCTCTTTTGGGGGATCACGATATGGGGGACGTTGCAAATCCTCACACCGCCGCCCAGACCCAACGGAGCCTATGAAGCACTGGCCTTTTGGACGAAGTCCCGGGCTTATCCGAATACCGATATCCCGGATAGGGCGGTTTTCGCCGCGTACGAATATGACCGGAAGGTGTTTCAGGCTCAAAAGCTCCGGAAGCCGGCCACAAACGATGTCTGGTCTGCGATCGGACCGCATAACCGTGGCGGACGCACCCTGACCATTGCTTTCAATCCGCAAAATCCAAACACCATCTATGCCGGTTCCGCCAGCGGCGGCTTGTGGCGGAGCTGGACCGCGGGAATCGGCCCACAGGCCTGGGAAAGAGTGCCTACCGGATATCCGGTTCTGGGAGTCAGTTCCATCGCCATCGTGCCGGATGACAGCAACACGATTTATATCGGCACGGGCGAAGTTTATAACATCGCGGGCGCACGGCCGGGGCAGGTGAACCGGGCGACCCGCGGCACCTATGGCATCGGTATCCTGAAGTCCACCGATGGCGGCCAGACCTGGCAGAAAAGTCTGGACTGGAGCTACAACCAGCAGCGCGGGGTGTGGGCGATCAAAATCAATCCGCTCAACCCCAATACGGTGTGGGCGGCCACCACCCATGGCATCTATAAAACCATGGACGGCGGGACCACCTGGAACCGGGTGCTGGATGTGCCCATGGGGATGGATCTGGTGATTCATGCGGTGGATACCAATATTGTCGTGGCCAGCATGGGAAATTTTGAAAGCCGCGGCTACGGCATTTACCGCACCACCGATGGCGGCGCTACCTGGACAAAGGTGGTACGGGGATTACCCACGGTCTATCGCGGTAAAGCCATGCTGGCGATTTACCGTGACAATCCGGATATCATGATGGCCAGTTTTGGAAACGGCTTTTGGCCCTGGGACAACCAAAACAAAAGCTGGCTGTGCCGGTCGGAAAACGCCGGTGAAAGCTGGAGCGTGGTCTCAACCGAAGATTTTTCACGGTGGCAGGGGTGGTTTGCCCACGATGTGGCCATCCAACCCGATGATTCCAGCAAAGTCACGGTGGTGGGCATCAATGTGTATCAATCGGTGCTCGAGGGCGCGAATCTGGTCAAGAAGTCCACGGGAACCTGGTATCAGGGGGTGGTGCCTCCGGAGGGCCCCGAAGGCCCGCCGTCGTACGTGCACGTGGATTTACACGATGTGGTCTATCATCCCACCAATCCGAACATCATCTATTTCGCCACGGACGGAGGCGTGTTCCGAACCGTCAATGGGGGCCTCAGCTTCCAATCCTGCAACGGCGGTTATCAAACCACTCAGTTTTACAACGG
This sequence comes from Candidatus Zhuqueibacterota bacterium, assembly GCA_015491485.1. Taxonomy (GTDB): domain Bacteria; phylum Zhuqueibacterota; class Zhuqueibacteria; order Zhuqueibacterales; family Geothermadaptataceae; genus Hydrothermovivens. The sequence goes on along the minus strand of WFVT01000159.1, from coordinate 5,577 downwards.
CTTTTCCAGTTCCGTACAGGACTCCAGTCTGGCCATCGGCGGTCTGCAGGATAACAGCACCGTCATTTACCAGGGCGACCCAGTCTGGAGTGTGGGGCACATCGGCGGGGACGGCGGCTACGCAGCCGTTGATCCCACGAACCCTGATGTTCTGTACGGCAGCTATCAGTTTTTGAATATACGCAAATCCATCAACGGCGGCAAAACCTGGTCGAATGTGACACCGCCGGGCGGAAACGATCGTCCGGTGATTTTTCTGGCCCCGTTCATTCTGGCGCCCTCGAACCCGCAAATTCTCTATGCCGGACGGGATATTGTCTATAAATCGGTCAATGGAGGAGATACGTGGAGCGCAACAAATTCCGGTAAGCCCGTTGATGGGAATTTGCCCAAAGGCAATCCGGTGGTGGCACTGGCGGTCTCTTATCAGGACCCGGACGTGGTTTATGCCGCTACGGTGCCCATGGAGTTGGCTCCCGCCGGAGTTTTCCGTACGCTGGACGGCGGCGCCACATGGGAAAACATAACCGGCACCCTACCGGATCGGTTCGTAACCGACCTGGCTGTGGATCCGACAAATGATCAGATCGTCTATATCACCTTTTCCGGATTTGGCACTTCGCATGTATTCAAAACCACCGACGGCGGTCAGACCTGGCAGGACATCGGCGGTATTTTGCCGGATGTGCCGACTCAGGCCGTCATTGTGGATCCGGAGTTTCCTCAGCACGTGTACGTGGGAACCGATATCGGTGTTTATGTTTCCACCGACGGCGGACAAAGCTGGAGTGCTTTTAATGACGGTCTTGCCGATCCGGTTTTGGTGTTTGATCTTAGTATTTCGCCCGCCAACCGCAAAATCCGCCTGGCTTCGCACGGCAACGGCGTGTTTGAGCGCCGCTTACTGGACGGCCCGGTGACCGGCATCACCAGAGTACCGACGCCGCTGGCTTTTACTCTCGAACAAAATTACCCCAATCCGTTTAATCCGCGCACGACATTGAGATTCCGACTCCGGCAGGCATCGGAGGTCAGTCTGCGGATTTACGATGCCCGGGGCCGTCTGGTGCGTACGTTGCTGGCGGATGCGCGGAAACCTGCAGGCGAATACGAAATGGTTTGGGATGGCCGGGACGAACTCGGGGGAGAAGTGGCCTCCGGCATATATTTGTACCGCCTGGAGGTGGGGAATGCAACGCAGACGCGGCGCATGGTTCTGTTGCGATAAAGGCATGCGCTTCAACCTGTAAAGCATGATTCCGGAATACACCGGCGACTTGTTTTTTGCACAAAAATGGTTTATTTTTCATCTAATGGTTGAAGCGCCCGGGATGAGAATCCCCAAAAATAACAGACCCAAGAACAAAGGAGAGGTGAACCGTGAAATACTCAGTCTGGATACTTGTTGCTTTTCTGGCGCTGGGATGCCAGCAGCAGGTTGAGCAGAACAACCATGCCGCGCAGGCACCCAAAGCCGATGCAGCGGCCGAAGCGGAAGTCACCGGCAGTGTGATCGATGTTCCCGTGGATAAGGCTTATGAGCTGATTCAGCAAAACAGCGGCCAGCCGGATTTTGTCGTGCTGGACGTGCGCACCCCGCGGGAATATGCCGCCGGTCATTTGCCCGGAGCCCAGATGCTGAACTTTTTTGACCCGGAATTTCAGCAAAAGTTAGGACAATTGGACCGCGATAAAACCTATCTGGTCTATTGTCGTTCCGGCAACCGCAGCGGGAAAGTCGTCCCGATGATGGAAAAGATGGGCTTTAAAAAAGTGTATCATCTTTTCCAGGGATATATGGGATGGTCCGCGAAAGGAATGCCGGTGGAAAAATAACATAGCCGATCCCAGAAGCTTTAAGGGGCTGCTCCCAGACGCCGATCTCATTTCCGGATACGGGCGTTGCCAGACGATCCGTAATGCTTTCAATCGAGCTGACAAGCGTTTCCGCCATAACGGCGGCCGGAAATGAGGGGTTGGGAGCAGCCCTTTTTTGTGGCTTGCTGAAGCATGCCGCGGGTGCCGGAATGACTGGCGCCTGTCTTGCCGGAAGAGGCCGTCACTCTACCACGACACCTCTTCGGCTGAGGGGCATTGCAAGATGATGACGACGAAATGGCGCACTTTTGACCGGAAATCCAATTTGGTGAATCTAATGTGTGAAACGTTTTTAGCGGAGATTATGGCAAATTTAACCTATCATAAAGTGAGGTGACAACGTGGAGATCTTCATGCTTTTAACGGTTTTGGGTATTTTTGCGTCCTTTCAGCGTCCTTTTGGCGCCGGTAAGAACGACGACAGTGAAAACCGGGGAGCCGCTCTTGAGGAAGCGAGCGGCATCGTTGATGTGAGCGTCGATGAAGCCCATGCGCTCATTCAGACGCATCAGGATGACCCGGATTTTGTTGTGCTGGACCTGAGAACCCCGCCGGAATACGCCGCGGGACATTTACCCGGAGCGGAGTTGCTCAATTTTTACGATCCGGGCTTTATCAACGAGATCCAGCAATTGGATCGGAATAAAACCTATTTATACTACTGCGCCACCGGCAACCGCAGCAGCTCCGTGACCGAGGTCATGCAGTATTTGGGCTTTAAAAAAGCCTATCATGTATATCAGGGGATCACAGCATGGCAGCGCAGCGGCCTGCCCATCGAATATTAGTGGGATGAAAAAACGAATTTCAACGCCCGGCATGGTTTCTTGCCATCCGGGCGTTTTTTTATAAATGCACCATGGCAGCGATGGCAGAGAGGGAGCTACGTGTCGCTTGCACTTCGTCATACGCTTTGCTTTGGGAATTAGAACCATTCGGCATTTTGAGCCATACCGTGTTTGACTATTCCAAATCCATAGAATTGCATGTTGTCTTGCAAATGTCGTCTTGTGCGAACCTATTTATAAACCAAATGTTGCAATTAAAAAACATTTTCGTTGAGATATTTTTCTTTGCGTCATTCTGAAAATTTATTTATTTTCTTCACATCTTGATAAAGTGGGTAATATTTTTTTATACCGCCTATTTTGAAAAGTAATGCTGTTGATTCCATCTGATGCGACCAATGCGGTAAACCGGTGACGCATGAAAGCGTTGGGGGAGCTTTGGCGTCATTCCATGAAGGCGGTTCGGCTGTCCATTCCACCTGGTCTGACCATCATTTAACGGGGAACTTGCCTTATGCATCCCGTTAGCGGGGACAGCGACCCACTCTCTGGCATCTCAACTGGATGTCCAAAACGGTCAAAGCGAACCTGTTATCAATCCGGTGATTTGGTTTCGCCGAATCTGAATTGCGAAAAAACGATATGGCCCGACGGTAAGCTCAGCGCGCGTCGCCCACTTGATATATACTGAGCTAAGCGGAGTTCTGACGGATGAGGTCTTTTCAAACGTTCCGGCGTTTCGGCTTCCCTTTTCTGCTGATTGCGTTAGCAGCAAGTAGTCTGATAGCTTTCCTCGTCGTCTCTCGTATTTTGCCTTACCGAATTCGTGTGCTACAAACCGAAATTTATTCGGGACCGGCCCCCCTGATCCACTACGATTTCCATGACGACGGAATCACCGAATCGTTAAAAATAGCCAAGAATTTGGACTCCAGTTACACCAGCCTCCTATTATACCAACAGGATCAAACCTTTGTTGAAACATTCAATTTTCGCGGTTTGGTTTCTTTTAGTCGATTTGCGGGCGGCAAATGGATTCATATTGCTGACTATGATGGAAACCAGGTGGATGATCTTTTTGTGTTTCACCAGTGGCAGGACACGCTCTTTCTGGCGCTGGTGGATATGGCTCAATTAGAAACCGTATGGGATATCCCGGTCGTTATCGGCAATCTGTCGGCCGAGGGGCAGTGGGATGTGGCTTTGAACGACGTTCAACTGGTGGAGCTTGATGATCCGGGCAAACCTTATTTACTGTTTGCCCTTTATACCGGCTATGCGTTGCGGCCGCGCGGGATCTATGCTTTTGATTTGCAGCGCAAAACCGTTGCATACCGGTACTCCACCCGAATGGATATCACCGGCTTTCACGTTTGCGATGTCAACGGCGATGGCCGGAAGGAACTGGTGCTGTCCACCTACGCTTCGGATAATTATCCTGAAGATGCTCCCGAACCCAATGATCTTTCATCCTGGTTCGTCATCTTGAACTCGCACCTGGAACCGCTTTTTGAACCCGTACGGGTCGGTCCACGGTATTCAGGACTGGAGGTGTCCTGTTTGCACCATCCGGCCAATCCTTCGAGAGTAAAACTGCTGTCTCTGCTTATCTATGACGGCAAAGAGAATGTTGCTTCCCGCCTCATCGAGTGGAATTCCGATGGTCAGCGCGTACGCGAAAAAGCCCTGTATCGCCGGAAGAGAACTGGGTCCATATATTTTGATGCATTCCCGGACCGTCTGTATCTTTTTTCGACCCTGGATAAGCCTGAGATATCTATAGTCGATTCATCCCTGACGGTGTCCAACCGGATATCGATTCAGGCCCATACTCTGGCGTTACTGCCTTATCAGGTGGATCGTAACCATCCGCTGCTGCTTCTGGTGACGACCAAAGAACTGGTTCTTCTGGATAAAGATTTGCAAGTCCTGGGACGGTTTTACCATGCGGATCAAATGCCGTTGGCCGCGCCTTTGGTCAGTTTTATTCGTCCCAGGGAGGAGGGGCAGTTGTCCCAAATTATTCTCGCAGAAGGTAAGCGGGAATACACCCTTGAGGTTCAAAGAAATCCGTATTATGAGCAAAAAGCGCTATTGTTTTCAGGCCTCGCTCTGAGCGGCACGGCCGTCCTATATGTGGGCAGAGCGCTTTTGACGATGATTTTCCTTGCGCTGGGATATTTTATTGCCACCCTGCGAAATAATCCGCGCGCCTCCTTGATTTTATGGCCGAATGGTCGCATTGCTTTCCGAAATGCCCAATTCTCCCGTTTGCTTAATTTGAGTGGCAGAAAAATATACCATTTGAATGATTTCGAAAAGTCATATCCCGAGCTATCCAGAACCATCGCCACGGCAATGCAAAATCAGGAATATTGTCAAAATCAAATTTCGTTATCCCGAGATCAACAACAGCTTGTTTTGAATGTGAAAGTCGTCCCGTTTCAGATTTTGTTCCGGCCGCGGGCTTATTATATCGAGATGGAAGAAAACACCAGCGCGCCGCTTTCAGAACGGTTGCAACTGTGGACACTTGCCGTGCAGCAGTTGGCGCACGATATCAAGAGCCCGGTGTCTGCGGTGAAATTCGGGCTCCGGGTGCTGGAAGAGCGGATCAAAAAAATGGATGTCCCGGAAGAGCGCAAAGGTTCGTTGCTGGAAGCGATTCATGATCAATTGCATGCAATTGAAGAGATAGGCAGCCGAACCCAAAAGTTTTTGAAAGTGAACAATATCATCCGGCCGCAATTTTACCAACAAAATTTGCATACTGTGCTGGAAAAATCCATCCAGAATTTCCACAAATTCTGGAACGACTCCGGTGTCACACTGAGTACGTCGTTTGATGAATCCATCCCTGAATTTTGCTTCGATAAAGATCAGATGGAAATTCTTTTCAACACCCTGATTG
>WFVT01000158.1 GCA_015491485.1 Candidatus Zhuqueibacterota bacterium | reverse complement strand
TTATATGCCCTCGCAGAAGCGCTGAGCGCGCTGAGCAAAGCATTTCACGCGAAGCCGCAAAGGAAGGATGCAAGCCCAAAATCCGTATTCCAGCCTATAGCTAACTCTGGCAGGGTTGACAACCCTGCCAGAGTTGTGCACTTCGCTTTGCTGGATTCAAAATGACCATGAGTCTTTCGCACAGACGTCGAGACCGCAGAGAGAGGCATCGCACGCCGGGATGCTAAAACGCAAAACGCTGTACCATTCCCCCCGCGTCATGGCGAGCGAAGTAGAGCCACACCATTTTGATAAACCAAGAGATCGCCGCACTTAATACGGAAAGGCAAGCCCTCGCGATGACAGGTCAGGTCATATTCAGCCTGACCATTGGCAAATAATAGGAGCCATTCTATTATTTGCTTTTCTCGATTCTCTCCTCCACCGCCTGCAGCACCGCATCCACACTGGCGGGGATGGAGATGGGCTGGTTGGCAAGGTGAGGGGTAACGCCGTCGAGCTGGCGGTGGTGGTAGCGCTGCTTGGTTTCGGTGAATTTGAGGCCGTGTGCGGTGCTGATGACCACCACCGTTTCGTCGGCGCGGATCTCGCCGCGGCGGGCCAGTTTTTCCACCGCCGCCAGGGCCACGCCGGTATGGGGACACACGAACAGGCCGGCACGATCCGCCAGCGCCATGGCGTGCGCCAGCTCATCTTCGCTGGCCTGCTCGACCACACCGTTGAACCGCTTCAGAGTGCGGATCGCCTTGTGCACGCTCACCGGATTGCCGATTTGAATGGCGCTGGCCAGGGTCGGCTGCGCCGTTTTGGGCTGGAAGGTCTGGAAGCCGCTGCGGTAGCTTTCGTACAGCGGATTGGCCCGTTCCGCCTGTGCACAGAGGAGGCGCGGCAGGCGGTCGATAAGTCCGAGCGCGTGCAGCATCTCGAATCCTTTACCGACGGCGGACACGTTGCCCAGATTGCCGCCGGGCACCGCCACCCAATCCGGCACCTGCCAGCCCATTTGCTCGCAGATTTCAAATGCGATCGTTTTCTGTCCTTCGATGCGCAGCGAGTTCATGGAATTGGCAAGATAGATGTCCGGCCGCCGGGTCAGTTCTTTTACCACAGCCATGCAGCCGTCGAAGTCGGTTTGCAGCGCCAGAGTGAGCGCGCCGTGCGCCAGCGGCTGCAGCAACTGCGCTGCGGAAATTTTGTTTTCCGGCAGCAGCACCACGGCAGGAATACCGGCGGCCGCACAGTAAGCCGCCAGCGCCGCGGACGTATCGCCGGTGCTGGCGCAGGCCACGGCGCGAATCGGCGTGCCGTTGGCCCGCATTTGATTCACCTGCGACACCAGCACGGTCATGCCCAGATCTTTGAACGAACCGGTGGTGCTGTTGCCGCAGAGTTTCACCCAGAGCTGTTCCACACCGTAGCGCTGCGCCAGTTGCGGCGCCGGCACCAGCGGATTACGGCCTTCACCGAGGGAAACGATGTTGGCCTCGTCCACGGCCGGGAGCACCCACTCTTTGTGGCACCACACCCCGGAGAAAAAGGGATGCGGTCCGCGGGCCATCCGGTGAGCGAACATTTCCTTCCACGTCGCAGCCGATACACGCCGCAGCGGTTCCAGGTCGTGATAGACTTCAAGCAAGCCTCCGCATTGCGGACAGGTGTATAAAATCTGGTCGAGCGGGTATTCACCCAGACAACCATGAAAACACCGAAACATGGCACGGAATGCAGCAGCAGCCGACATCATCACCTCAGGATGTATTGATAAATAGGAAAACCGAGTCGAATTGAAAACAAGTTCGAGGATTGCAATCCACACCGGGACGGCCTGGCAAGCCAATCGCCGGCAAATCCGGCCATCGATTTTGCCGTGAAGGCGAATTCATCCCGCCCCCAAAACCGTTTCATATTGATTGCTGCCAGGCTCCGATACATCATGCCGCCTGACGCTCACTTTCCCGGTAACGGTTCAGCGTAAACAACCGCTGCCAAAAAGGCTGTTTTTCCCGGATGCAGTGCCGGATGGCGCGCAACTGCTCATTTGCAGCCCGTTCCCCTTTTTCGATCAAATCGCGGATGTTTTGAAAATCCGCCCAGTGAATGCCTCCCACATCCGGCCGGACCACCACGTCGGCCGTTTCCAAAAGCAGGGTTTTCAATTTATGACTGGTGATGCTATTGGTGCGAAACATAATGTCCACAATATTTTGTGCATCCGATAAGATTCCGATATCCTGCCCAACATCGACAGCAATGATCACATCCATGCCCGCATCCTGAAGCGCCCGCACCGGTACCGGAGCCGTCACCGCACCATCCACCAGCAAATGGCCGTTTTGCTGCACCGGCGGCAGAAAACCGGGAATGGCCGCACTCGCCATCGCAGCCTCACGAAGGCTCCCTTCCCGCATAATACAATCATCGCCGGTGTGTAAATCCGTGGCGACGATGAGCAGCGGAATTTTTGTATCTTCAATACGTCGGTCATCGAGCACAGCCTCCACCACGCGGCCCATGCGGTCGGCGCCGACCACCGACAACCGGCTGTGCGCCAGATTGATGACAATCCGCTCGCGCACATATTTCGCCACCTGTCCGAAAAAATTCTCCGCCGGCTCGGGCCGCTTGAAGCGGTCCAACCCGGTGTTTTTGAATTCCGGGCTTTCAATGTATTCACGCACGCGCCGCTCCAGTTCGATGGCATCGGGATGCAGGGCATAGCATCCGCCCACCAGCGCCCCGATGCTGGTTCCGGCGATCATATCGATGGGCACCCCGGCCGCTTCCAGCACCTTCAGCACGCCGATGTGGGAAAGCCCCCGGGCGCCGCCGCCTCCCAGCGCCAGTCCTATTTTCGGTCGTCGAAACATCATTGCGTTGCTTGTAATAAAGTGAATTTTTTATGCTTAATTACCGATGTCCCGTCGTTGGTGCGAAAGGTAACGCGCAAAAAATAGATACCAGCCGCAGAAAAACGGCCGAAATGATTTTTCCCGTCCCACGTTACCACCAGGGAACCGCGTTGCGCCGGACTGGATTCGCGCAACACCGCGACTTTCTGACCGAGCACATTATATACGGCGGCTTCGATCTCAGCGGCTTCCGGCAGACCGATCACAAAGCGGGTCGCACCATTGATAACCGGTACAAAAGGATTGGGATAATTTTGCAAAATGGTGAATTCGTCGGGGATGAACCGGGGCGGGGAAATATCACCGCCATCGCCCAAAACAAACAGGCGATCCGGTACATCGAAAGGATGGGTGAATGTGCCCTTGCCGGGCACCTCCACGGCGAAATACAGCTCCAGCGTTTGGTTTGGATCGAACGGCAGCAGCTCGCTCTCCAGGCGCGTCGAATCGGTGAAGTACATGGCGCTTTTCTGGAAATCACCGCCGCCGGCAAAGCGCCAGTACACAAACGCACCATTCCGGGCGATCGGCGGATCGGACAGCACGCGCACCGCCAATCGCACACGATCCGCAACCGGGAAGGTGGCTTCGATTTCATTACTGAACGCCGGGCCCCAGTATGTCGCTGCTTTAACGGCATTCACAATACCGTAGCCCATGAGCGTATCCGGCATGTCCGCCTGACTGGCGGTGTTGTGCAGCGCTTCGATGACCTGCGTCGGGGTGAGATTGGGATGCGCCGACAGCATGAGCGCCGCTACTCCGGCCACCATCGGGGCGGAAAACGAGGTGCCGCTGCCGCTGCTATAGGGATTGACGTCACTGACGCGAGCCAGCCGGACTCCCGTTCCCATGGCCATCACATCCGGTTTGATGCGGCCATCGGCCGTGGGCCCCACGGAGCTGAAGCCCGCGCGCCGACCGGAAGCATCCACCGCCCCCACGGCAATCACCAGCTCGCCGTCCGCCGGGGCTATGATATACCGCCAGCTACTGAACCCCTCATTACCGGCGCTGTTCACTACCACCACACCCTTTTGCGCCGCAATCTGCGCCGCCCGAGTGACCACCGTGGTTTTGCCGTCGAGGTCGCTGTACGAATAGTTATCCGCCGGATTATCGAATGTGGAATACCCCAATGAGCTGGACGCCACATCGATGCCCTGCGATTCCATCCATTCGATGCCGGCGGCCCAGTTGTCTTCTTCCACCGGGGTCTCGCTGCGGATATCCTCGGTTTTGCTGAGGTAAAACTGAGACCGAAATGCGGGACCGATCAGGAATCCCGGATCGTAACCGGCGATCACCGACAGGGTGGCCGTGCCGTGATCTTGCGCGCCGGGGACGTCTTTATTGCTCTCATCGGCGGTGGTGCTGTCGTTGAATACGAAATCATATTCGCCGAGCACCTGCAATTCCTTGAACGCCGGGTGATCGCGCCAGTTGAAGCCGGTATCCAGCATGCCCACGACCACGCCCTTGCCGACAATGCCTGCATCGTGCAGCGGCGGGACATTGACCAGATTGACCTGCGCCAGCGACGGCCCATAATCGTAAACGTGATCGGCCGCGCGGGCGTCTTTCGGTACCGGCGCCGCTGGAAATTCGGGACGGGGCGGCGGAGTCAGTCGGCGCACCGGCCGGATCGTCTGCACAAACGGCAGCGCCCGCACTTCGGCAATCTGTTCCAGTGTGAGATAAGCGCTGACCGCATTCAGCCAGCGCGATACCACCACCGGACGGATGCCGTTCCGCCGGAGTTCTTGCAAATAGCCGGGATACACATCCAGATCGGCCTCATCGAGGAGCCGCTCCGGCGGCAGCACTTTGAGCCGCCGCTGGACGGCGCGCTCCGTGAGCCGAGCCGCGGCTTTCCGGTAGGCTTCAGCCCCTTTGGCCAGGGCGGCTGGCCCCTTGTCCCGAAAAAAAATCCAGTATTTTTTACCGGCCGGCTGTGCCTGCACCAGATTCAGCCACAGCCCGAAAACCAGAATGGCCAATCCGATCTTTTTCATGTTTACATCACTTGATCCCGTTTAACCACCCGCGCGCGATACACGATCACATCCTCCAGCGGCCTGTCTTTGAAACCGGTCTTCACCGAACCGATACGATTGACCACGTCCATGCCTTTGATGACCCGGCCGAACACGGTGTATTGGCCGTCCAAAGTTGGCAGGTCGGTCAGGCAGATAAAAAATTGCGATCCGGCGGTATTGGGCCCCGTGGGTTTACGCGCCATGGATACAATACCGGGACCGTGGTGGATATCTGAAAACTCTGCCGTCAGGTTGTATCCGGGACCGCCGGTGCCGTCGTTGGCCGGATCTTCATCGGCGGAGAGAATATCGCCGCCCTGGATCAAATATCCGGTAATCACCCGGTGGAACAGGGTATTGTCGTAATAGCCGTGGTTGGCCAACTTTTTGAAATTGGCGCTGTGTTTCGGGGCAACATCGGTAAAAAACTCGAACACAATGGTCCCCATGGAAGTTTCAATCACAGCCACTTCGTCCTGTTCGACCGGAATATCCGGAGCATTTTTCACCTCTTCGATTTTCGCGCGAATCTCATCTGCGGTCAGCAATTTGCGTTCCGCAGCGGAGGATTGTTGAGACTCGGCCGCCGGCTGGTCACGTTTTTGCTCGTCTTTTTTGCTGCAGGCGATCAGCCCGGCTGCCAAAAGAACCGCAAGAATCCAGAAAATATGCCGCATAAAAACATCCTTTTGGTTAAATTTGAGAATAAGACATTGTTTTTTAACGAAAATCATTATAGATAATAGCGTGACAAAAATCAAGCAGTAAAAAATCGGGATGCAACTTTCGGCGGATAAATCAGTATTTGTGGGCATATATGCCATCCGCAGGATACAAGTGCCGTCGCAGACGGCAAGCCCTTTCAACTCGTCATGATAAAGGCTTGTGGAGGATATGCAGGTTATGCGATTGGGGATGTTGCCCGCATGCACAGGTGTGGCTGTGTGGCTGTGGCTGACGGCATGGCCGGCGCAGGCTCAGAATCCCTACTGGCAGCAGCACGTTGCTTATGATATCGAAGCGGAACTGGACACCACCCGCCATCTGATCCGTGCGTTCCAGTCGATTCGCTATACCAACCATTCGCCGGACACGCTGAGGACGTTTTATCTGCTATTGTACGCGAATGCTTTCAAAGACGAAAACACCACGGCCATGCGCGAGGCGGGAAAATTTTTCGTGCCGCCGAACCTGAAAAAGCATGAGCGCGGATGGATCCGCATCGATAGTTTCGAGATACTCGCTATCAACGGTCGAACCGACCTGCCTCTGACAGCTTACAAAGTGGAAGATACCGTTTTGGAAGCGCCCCTCCCGGAGCCGCTGCCCCCGGGCTCCGAACTCTCTCTTCGGCTCCATTTTACGCTCAGCATTCGCAAGCATTACCAGCGCATGGGCTACCGTGACGGCCAGTACGATCTGGCGCAATGGTATCCCAAAGTGGCGGTGTACGACGACAAAGGCTGGCATGCCGAACCGATGCACCTACTGGGCGAATTTTACGGCGAATTTGGCGAGTTCGAGGTCTCGCTTACCGTCCCCGGCAACTTCATCGTCGCCGCCACGGGGGTGCCGGTGGCCGGAGATCCCGGCTGGCAGTGGGTGCAGGCCGATACGAGCTGGTCTGAAAAAACACTGCGCGCCTGGCATGATTCGGTCAAAACCGCATTGCACCGCCGCGCTGTGCAAACCGGACCGCGCACCGTCACGTTCCGCGCCGAAAACGTGCACGATTTCGCCTGGAGCGCCTCCGCCGATTTCGTTTATCTGCACGGCGAATACCGATCCATTCCCATCCATGTGCTGTTCCGTCCCAAAGCTTGGAAGAAATGGAAAACCGACGCCGTTCAACATACGCAATCCGCGTTGGACTGGCTGGAACAGAAATTTGGCCCCTACCCATACCCGCAGGTGACGCTGGTGCACGGTTTACTCCGCGGCGGAATGGAATATCCCATGCTGGTGATGTTGCGATCCCCGGGCGAGTTTCTGATTTTCCATGAAGTGGGGCACATTTATTTTTACGGCATTCTGGCCAACAATGAGCTTGAAGAGCCCTGGCTGGATGAGGGACTGACCACCTTCCAGACCAAATGGTACATGGAAACACGCTACGGTCGTTACGGATACAATAAAGAAGACCTCCTCAAGCGGTTGCCCAAACCTGCGCGCTGGTACCGGCTGCCCACTCTCAAGCAGCTTTATACCAATTTTCTGCACATGTACGCCAGCACCGGACACGACGAACCCCTCGGCACGCCGGCGTATCAGGTCAAGGACCCCATGAGCTACGCGGTGAATGCTTACGTCAAAGGCGCCATGTTTTTCGAACTGTTGCGCTATGTGGTCGGAGATTCCACCTTCGAACGCATCATGCGGGAGTATTACCGGCGCTGGCAATTTAAGCACGTGAACGAGGAGCGGTTCCGGGCGGTTTGCGAGGAGATCAGCGGACAGGACCTCGGGTGGTTTTTCGAGCAGTGGCTGCATCAAACGCCGGTGATTGATTATGCGCTGAAAAAGGTCAAAACGGAAAAGCAGCCGGACAACACGTATGAAACGCGCGTGGTCATTGAAAACCGCGGCACCGGCCGCATGCCGGTGGATATTCTGGTGCGCGGTGCGCATGGCGACTCCCTCTGGTTGCGCTGGCAAGCCGATGAACGCTTTGGCGAGGTGGTCATCCGCACGCCGTTCAAGCCCAAACGCGTGATTCTCGATCCCGGAGACCGCATTCTGGACCGCAATCTGCTGGACAACGGTCATGCCCGGTTCGAGTGGCATTTCGACCTGCCGCTTCAGGATGCGTTTTACCAGCCCCGCGATACCTATCTGCTGCTCTGGCGCCCGTCCATCGGCTACAACGACCCGGACGGGCTGCGGCTGGGCGGGCAGATTCGCGGCAGCTACAAGGGGCTGTACCGCCGTTTCCGGGTGGCAATGTATGCGGGGTTGCGCTCAGGTGTGCTGGACGGACGTCTCGAATGGGACAACACCCTGCGCGGCATGTCCAATGACGCCCGCTATGCTCTGCGGCTGCAAAAGCGAGAAGGCCGCCTGGAGGCGCGCGCCGAGTTATACTTGGTGAAAAGCCCCTATGTTTCGAGACCGCCGTTCCACAAATTTGTATTTGGAGCTCAGCTTCTGCAACTGCTGGATACAGAATACGGCGTTTTGCGCATCAAGCAGGGGAAAAAGACAGCCTATTTCCCACAATGGCAAAAAGGTCGGCTCAACCGGTTGTATTTTCGCTATTCCATCGATCCACGCGGCATGAATTGGCTCAGTTACTGGCAGGTGGAGCTGGCTACGGCCAGCCGGTGGTTCGGCGGGGCGTACCATTACCGCCGCGTACAGTTTGAGGGCGAAATAACCCGATTTTTCGGTCCGCTGGTGCTGCATTTGCGCGGCTTCGCCGGTGGGACGTTCGGCGGCATGGCGCCGCTTCAGGATCAGTTTTATATCGATAGCGCGTCACCGTTGGAGCGGTGGATCTATGAAGCCACGCAGACCAAAGGTAGCAACTGGGGCGGCCCCATCTACCGCATCGGCGGCGGCAACGTTCGGGGTTACGTGAATCAGCCGGTTTCCGGGCGCACATTACTTGCCGGTACCGCAGAACTCCGCATGCGGCTGCCGGTGGTGCCGTATCAGGTCGGTGTATTTTATGACAAGGGCCGCCTGAACACCCCGTCCGGAAGCCGCATCGAGCGCGCCGATGCCGGCATCACCCTGGTGATGGACGGCCGCGCCAACAGTATTCTGCCGATTTTTAACGGCCGTTTTCAAATCCGTTATGATTTTCCCCTCTGGCTGAGTCATCCGCTGCCGGGTGAGCCGGAACGCAAGTTCCGCTGGAGCATCGGATTGCGATTTCAGCTTTGAGACGGAGCAGCCATCGGCGCTTTCTTACATCACCGCCCGGCGCCGAAAGACCGTTCGGGCGCAACCGAATGCAACGGGGTGGGAGCTGCGTTTCAGCAACGCTGGCCCCGTATCACCCGGCGAACGGACGGCATGGCCAAATTTTTCTTGCATCACGGCAAATTCGCTGTATTTTGTAGTTCATCGACCAGCGTCTCATTTATTGAATGGAAACAGTCAATCGGACAGGAAATGCACGGAAATGATGTAACCGTCCCGCTGATTGGTATCACGACCTATGGCCGCAACCGGCGCAACGCCTACTTTCTCATGGCCGAGTACCTCGAAGCCGTGCGTCACGCCGGCGGCGTCCCGGTGCTGCTGGCGCCGGGCGAAGCTCGGATCGAGGTGTTATTGCACCGCCTGGACGGCTTGATCCTGGCCGGCGGCGGGGACATTGCGCCGGAACGTTTCGGCCGCGAGAGCCATCCCGCGGTGGCCCAGGTCGATCCGGAACGGGACGAGTTTGAATTTCGCCTGGCCCGCCTGTGGCTGGAGACCCGCAAGCCGGTGCTGGGCATTTGCCGGGGAATGCAGCTTCTCGCCATCCTTGCCGGCGGCGATCTTATCCTCGACATCCCAACCCAGTATCCCGCGGCGATGGAACACCGCCGGGAGAACGTGCCGTTTATCGAACATGTGGTGAAAATTGTACCGGATTCCCGGTTGTATGGCACCGTGGAACAGGCCCGGGTGCCGGTGGCTTCGCTGCATCACCAGGCTGTGGCGCATACAGGCGATGGCTGGCGCATCACCGCAAAGGCGCCGGATGGCATTATCGAAGCCATGGAGCGGGCGGATCATCCCTGGGCGGTTGCCGTTCAGTGGCACCCGGAGCTGATGCCGGACCACCCCGCGCATCAGGCTTTGTTCCGGGAATTCGTCAAAGCGGCGGCTGAATCAAAAGTCAATTCCCCTCACCAGGCCAAACCCGTGGAAAAACGATGAACCAACCGAACACGCCGAAAAAACCACCGGCTTCACCGCTTTGGGATGCCCAGACGCTGAGCCGTTATTTTCTGCTCATCGTGCTGTTTGCCATTTCGGTGGTCTTTTATAACATGCTGAAAATTTTTCTGATCCCGGTGTTTTTAGCGGCGGTGTTTGCCGGCCTGATTTACCCGCTGTACGAATGGCTGCTGCAGGTCACCAAAAACCGGCGCGGGCTGAGCGCGTTTCTTGCCTGCCTGTTGTTGGGACTGATCATGCTCATTCCCACCTACATCGTGGCCGATCTGCTGAGGCGTGAGGTGGTGCAACTGTATCAGCAAAATGAAGAAACCGTGCAGAATATTCTGGAACAGATCGACAGCAGCGTCATCGACCGGCTGGCGGCCAGTGAATGGGTACAACGGCTCGGCATCGATGTGCAAAACATCGATCTGGTCGGCTCTTTGCGGGAGGGCATTCGGGGGCTCACCAACATCCTGATCACGCTGATCAATAAAACCTGGGCCGGCACCTTTCAATTTATGATGCACGTATTCATCATGTTTTTCACGCTTTATTATTTTTTCAAAGATGGCGAACGGCTGCTCAACCGCATCAAATATCTCAGTCCGCTCAACGACCGGCATGAAGAGATGTTGTTCAAGCGGTTCATTTCCATGTCCCGCGCCACGGTGAAGGGCACGCTGCTCATCGGCCTTACGCAGGGCGGGCTGGGCGCGATTCTTTTATGGATCATGGGATTCGGATCGCCCATCGTGGCCGGGATTGTGATGTTTTTCTTATCGATTATCCCCATGGTAGGGGCGTGGCTGGTGTTGTATCCCATCGGCATTTATTACATGCTCGTCGGCAGTGTCTGGCAGGGACTGACCATCCTGCTGGTCACGGCGGTCATCATCAGCAACCTGGACAACTTTATGCGGCCCAAGTTGGTGGGACGGGATACCGGTATGCACGATTTACTGATTTTCTTTTCCACCATCGGCGGTATGAGCATGTTCGGGGTGATGGGCTTTATCGTCGGGCCGGTCATCGCAACGCTGTTTCTGAGTATTCTCGAAATTTACAGCATCGAATTTCGTTCGCAGCTCGAAGCCGCAAGCCACATGGATTTTTCTCCCGCACCGGCTGAAGACACAGGAGGGGAGCCTGCCCAGTCCGCGGAGGGGGCTGAAAAACCAGACGGCCAGTCCGATTAACCCGTGTGGCGGAACCGTGTGTAAATATACGGCCGCGGAGCGCCGGAGGGGGTGGTATAGGTA
>WFVT01000157.1 GCA_015491485.1 Candidatus Zhuqueibacterota bacterium | reverse complement strand
TCCGCCGCCCTGCGCAACTCATTCAAACTTTTCCCGAGGCTTCGCGCCAGCTCCGGGATGCGCTTGGGGCCGAACAATAATAAAATCAACAACATCAAAACTAAAAGCTCACTCATGCCAATAGAACCGAACATAGCGCATCACTCAAAGTTAATACCACCGAAGAACATAAATGGCAATGAGAATCCCAATCACACCGGAAATATTTACTTTTAAACTCAAACCGAATGTTAAAGAGAAAATGACCAAATTTAACGTCGCCGGTCCAAATTCCGGAGCCCAGGATCGGATAAAAAATTCTTTGACCACGCCATCGGGCAAGACCAGCCCCAACAATTCCCCCAGCAGAGTGCCAAATAAGGCGCCAAGCAAAATCACCAGCAAAACTTTGCCAAATGTCTTTCTTGATCGCACGCCTTTCTCCTTTAGCCTGCCTGAAGAACCTGCCTCCTATCCGGATTTTCGCATGATTCAAAACTCCTTTTTGAAGGCAATTTATTCATCAACTTACGGCATTCAGCGCGGTTTCCACCAGGGACTGGAAAATGAACCTTCCGTCTTCAGAACCCAGCACGGCTTCGGCCGCACGCTCCGGATGCGGCATCATGCCAACGACATTTCGCTCGCGGTTGCAGATGCCGGCGATGTTATTCAACGATCCGTTGGGATTGACCGCTTCATTGACCTGCCCGCTATGATCGCAGTAGCGGAACAGCACCTGTTGCCGGCTTTCCAGCTCCTCTAACGTGGCTTGATCCACAAAAAAATTCCCATCACCATGGGCAATGGGCATTTTCAGGACCTGTCCGGGCTGACAGGCTCCGGTAAAAATGGTGTCGGTATTTTCCACCCGGATATAGACGGATTTGCAAATAAAATCCAGGTCCCGGTTGCGCAAGAGCGCTCCGGGCAAGAGACCGCTTTCGCATAAAATCTGGAAACCGTTGCAAATACCGAGTACCGGCCCGCCTTTTTGGGCGAAGCGAATCACTTCATTCATCACAGGAGAAAAACGTGCGATGGCGCCCGTACGCAAATAATCGCCATAGGAAAAACCGCCCGGCAAAAACACCGCATCCAGATCGTTCAGCTCCTGTTCTTTGTGCCACACAAACCGCGTTTCCAGTCCCATAACGTGCTTGAGCACATGATACAAGTCGTGATCGCAATTGGACCCCGGGAAAACCACCACTCCGCACTTCATACGGTGACATCCTCTTCGGCTTCCGCAATCTCAAAATGGTACTCTTCCGTCACCGGATTGGCCAATAACTTTTCGCAGGCACGCTTTACCACGTCTTCGGCGGCTTTTCGGTTTTCCGCCTGCAGTTGCAGTTCCATTAATTTGCCGGTACGGACGGCCTGAACTTCGGAGAATCCGAGGGATTGCAATGCATGCGCAATGGTCTGTCCCTGCGGATCGAGAATACCGGATTTTAACCGAATTTGAATCTTGGCTTTAAATGTTTGCATATCAGACTCTAATTGTCTAATTGTTTTCTCCGCGCCGCGCCAGAATCATTTCAATATCGTCATCCAGCGAACGATCGTCATCATCATCCGAAGCCCCACGATTGATTTGAAACAGGGCGCGAATCGTGGAATATAAAATGTACGTAATCGCCAGCGGGAAAATCGCCTGATTGGGAAAGAACACAACCAGAGTCACGCTAACGATCAACAAAGTCAATAACACATTGTTTTTTCTGCCTTTTGTAAAACTAAATTTCGGCATGGCGTCGAATGGAATGGTGCTGACCATCAGTAACGACACCAGCACGACCAGCGGCAGAATGAGAGACGGCATCCACAGCTCATTCCAAAAATAATAATTGAACGTAATAAACGAGGCCAGAGTACCGGCCGCCGCCGGGATGGGCAATCCCTGAAAATTGGATTTTTCGAATCCACTGATATGCACATTGAACCGCGCCAGGCGAATGGTGCCGAACACCAGCGGGAAGAAACTAAGAATCAATCCGGCCGGCCCCATTTCGTGCAGATTGACTTTATAAATCAAAAAGGACGGCGCCACACCGAATGAAACCACATCCGCCAGAGAATCAAATTCAATGCCGAACTGGCTGAAACTCTTGGTGGCGCGGGCCACTTTTCCGTCAAAGGCATCAAAAATGGCGGCAAGAATAATGAGCCACGAGGCCATCATAAAATTTTCCGCCGAGGCCAGAATAATGGAATAGAACCCCAGAAACAGGTTCATCACGGTGAGAAAACCGGGCGCCAGCATGCGTTTAGGAAACATGTTTAAATACTCCTATAATGGATTCCCCTGCTTTGACCTTATCTTTAAGCTGCACGCGAAGATCAACCTCATCGATCGGAAAGAAAATATCCACGCGTGAGCCGAATTTAATAATTCCGATGCGTTCCCCCCTCGTGATTCGGTGTCCTTCGCGCACATCGCAGGAGACCCGTCTCGCAATCAAACCGGCAATCTGTTTAAAAACCAATCGCTGAGGCCCGTTCTCCACTCCGATGATCGTCTGCTCGTTTTCGATAGAAGCTTCATCCAGATAGGCGCGCAAAAAGCGACCTTTTTGGTACCGGAAGTATTTGACGGTACCCGAAATGGGGGCACGGTTGACATGCACATCGGCGACAGACATAAAAACGCTGACCTTCCTGGCTTTCTGCTGTAAGAATTCTGTTTCGTCCACTTCGGAGATTTCGATAATCCGGCCGTCGGCCGGCGAGACTATCGCCCCCGGCTCATCCGGAATCGTGCGTTCCGGGTCACGAAAAAAGAAGGCGGTAAACAGGGTCAGAAACCAGCCGGTTCCGGCCAGCGCCGTGACGATCCCGCTCTGTGACCACAACAGGGAATCCAAGGTCATCACCACGCTGACCAGAAAAAATGCAAACAGGGGGCCATAGCCTTCTCGATGCACGCCGCAACTCCGCCTATTCCGTTACCGTATCTTCCAGGAAAACGCGCCGCCGAATTTCTTCATAAGCTTCCTCGACATTGCCGAGGTCAAAGCGGAAACGGTCTTTGTCCAATTTTTCACCGCTTTGCACGTCCCAGAAACGGCAGGTATCCGGTGAAATTTCATCCGCCAGGTAAATCTTGCCGTCTTTATCTTTCCCGAATTCGAGTTTAAAATCCACCAACTTGATGCCACGCCGCTCAAAAAACGACTTTAGCACCGCATTGATTTTCAAAGCCAGGCGCTTGATATAGTCCAGCTCTTCCGGCGTCGCGAGTCCGTCGTTTATGATATCTTCCTCGGTGATTTGCGGATCGCCCTTTTCATCATCTTTCAGGAAAAATTCCACCAGCGGCTTCGGCAGGGTTTCGCCTTCTTTGTATTTGGTCCGTTTCAAAAGAGAACCGGCAGCGATGTTACGCACCACCACTTCGATAGGAAACATGTCCAGACGGCGCACCACCATAGCGGTATCCGAGTGTAAATCGACGAAATGCGTGGGCACGTAATAGCTGCTCAAGTAACGAAACAAATGCGCAGAAACCTGATTGTTCACATAGCCCTTATTGGCAATTTTGCCTTTCTTGACGCCGTTAAAAGCCGAGGCGTCATCCTTAAAATCCTGGATCAGATAATTGGGATCCTCGGTTTCATACACTATCTTGGCTTTGCCTTCGTATAGCTTTTTTTTCTTCCTCACGGTTGCCTCTCTATTGGTTAAAACAAAGGTTGAACGTTTAATGAATTTTTTCAATCCAGCGGTGCGAATAAAATTCGACCGGCAGTGTGGCTCCCTTTTTTCTGCGGATGGAATATGTTGCCCCGCAGCAAGTTCAAGGAAAAGCTACAAAAATTTAATGGCTTATGCCAGCGGTTTCAAGTAGAAAAATCCCAATTTTCAGACTGGCAAACCAACGCGCTTGAAAATGGTATCCACGTGGCGCAGGTTTTTTTGCAAATCGAAGCAGGATTCAATCGTTTCCTTTCCGATCGCCTGCACAATTTCGCGATCGGCGAGCAGCTCGGATTTGAAATCCTTGCCTTGCTCCCAGGAAGCCATGGCATGTTTTTGCACCAGAGCGTACGCTTTTTCGCGCGTCAACCCGGCTTTTGCCAGCTCCAGCAAAATGGATTGCGAAAAAACCAATCCGCCGGTCTTTTCGAGATTGCGGTGCATGTTCTCCGGATACACAATCAGTTTATCCATAATTTGCGTGAATTTGTACAGCATATAGTCAAGGACGATGGTGCTATCCGGCAAAATCACTCGTTCCACGCTGCTGTGGGTGATATCGCGTTCATGCCAGAGCGCCACGTTTTCCAATGCGGCGACCGCATTGCCCCGTAAAATCCGCGCCAGTCCCGCCACTCGTTCACAGGTGATTGGATTGCGTTTGTGGGGCATGGCGGAAGACCCTTTCTGCCCTTTGTGAAAAAATTCTTCCACTTCGAGAATTTCCGTGCGCTGCAGGTTGCGAATTTCCGTGGCAAATTTATCCAGAGATGCGCCGATGGTTGCAAGCGTTGTCAAAAATGCTGCATGCCGGTCGCGCTGAACAATTTGCGTCGATGCGGGCGCCGGCTTCAGTTCCAATTTTTCACACACATACTGCTCCACAAAAGGATCGATATGGGCGAAAGTACCGACCGCCCCGGAAATTTTACCGTAGGAAATATCCTCAACGGCATGATGCAATCGCTTTTCCGCCCGGCCCAGTTCATCGTACCACACCGCCAATTTCAATCCGAACGTGGTCGGCTCGGCATGAATGCCGTGCGAACGACCGATACAGGGCGTATGTTTATGCTCGACCGCGCGCCGGCCCACCACTTCACGCAGCGCACGCAGCTTGTTTTGCAGCAACAAACCGGCCTGTCGCAGCATGTACGCCAGTGAGGTATCCAGCAAATCCGAGGATGTCATCCCCAAATGGATATACCGGCTTGCGGGGCCCACATACTCCGCCACGCTGGTCAAAAATGCAATGACATCGTGCTTGACGATCTCTTCGATCTCGGCGATGCGGCGGATATCATAACGGGCTTTGGATTTGATTTCCTCCAACGCCTGTTTGGGAATCACTCCCAACTCCGCCTGAGCCTCGCAGGCCAAAATTTCCACTTTCAGCCATGTATCGAATTTGTATTCGTCACTCCAGATGTGCCCCATTTCGGGCAGGGTATATCGCTCAATCATGTTCGTCCGGGATCAATCTTTGATTTTCGCCAATTTAACGGGAATTTTAAAAATTTTGCCGTCACGGTAAATGGTGAATTCGAGCACATCACCGCTGCGCACGTCCAGGTCCTCGATGATCTCGAAAATATCGCGTTTGCTGCCGATGCGTTGACCGTTGACTTCGAGAATCACATCGCCGACTTTCAGGCCTGCACGCTCCGCGGTACTCCCGCGCGTGATATTGGTGATGATAGCCCCGCGGGTGGAACGCAGGCCCAAATAGCGCGCGACCAGCGGCGACAGATCATCCACCTCGATTCCGGTGGTAAAGCTGCGATCCACCTTACCGTATTCTTTGAGCTCTTGCACAATGCGGAGAATGCGGTTTGCCGGGATGGCAAAACCAACACCGATCGAGCCGCCGCCATCGCCGGAATAGATAAACGTATTCATTCCGATGACTTCACCGAGCGCATTCACCAGCGGCCCGCCGCTGTTCCCCTGGTTGATCGCCGCGTCCGTTTGAATCATGTCCTTGTAAACCCGGTGCTGCATTCGGCCGAAATCCTGATCCACCGCAGAAACCACGCCCACCGTCACGATCGGCTTGCTGCTGATATCAAACAGGCCGAATGGGTTACCGAGCGCGATCACCCATTCACCGATCAGGAGGTCATCTGAATTGCCGAAGGTAACCGGCTTCAAGTTTTTGGGATCGCGGATTTTCAACAGGGCAATATCGGAGATATAATCAGCGCCGATCAGATCGGCTTCATGCTGGGTGCCATCGGTGAGCGTTACGGTGATTTCGACGGCGTTATTGACCACGTGTTCATTGGTGAGCACATGGCCTTCCCGATCGATGATAAAGCCGCTGCCCAGGCTTTTGACGGCGCGCCGGTACGGTTCAAAGGGGAAAAAGCCGCGGAAGAAAGGATCGATATCAAAAATACTGCGGCGGTATTCGCGAATCGACAGCACATTGATACCGACCACGGAATCGCTGACGCGCCGCACCGCACGCGTGATGGCGGTTTCACGGCTGGCGGTGATGGCGTTTTGCGCCTGCGCCAGAGACGATGCCCGGGCTGCCGTGGATTCCACCAGCGCCAGTCCCGCGGTTTGCACCGGAGGCTGGTTTTCCTCGGAACGACTGCAACCCAGATTCTGTATCGCAATCATCAGGACGAAAAGGGTCCCGAAACGCATCCCGGCAACTACGCTTTTCACAATAGTTCTCATGTTTCCTTTGAAAATGTTAAACGGATCCCATTATTGACCCAAAAGACGGTCTTTGACTTTATTCCAATCCGCAAGGAACCGGTCGATGCCGATATCGGTCAAAGGATGCTTGAAAAGCTGATCAAAAACTTTGGGCGGCAGCGTGGCAATATCCGCCCCGGCAAGCGCCGCTTCCACCACATGCATCGGGTGCCGCAAACTCGCGGCCAGGACTTCGGTGCTGAAGCCGTAGTTGTCGTAAATGGCAATGATCTGTTGCACCAGCTCCATGCCCACATGGCTGATATCATCCAATCGGCCCAAAAACGGACTCACATAAGCCGCACCGGCTTTGGCCGCCAACAGCGCCTGACTCGGACTGAAAATCAGCGTCACATTCACTGGAATGCCTTCGGACGAAAGCGTTTTCGTGGCGACCAGACCATCCGGGGTCATGGGAATTTTGACGACAATGTTTTCGTGCAACTTGGCCAATTCCCGGCCCTCGGCGATCATCTCATCGGCTTTCAGCGAAACCACTTCTGCATTCACCGGTCCTTTGACCACCTCACAAATGTTGTATAAAATATCTTTGAACTTGCCTTCTTCTCGCGAGATCAGCGTCGGATTGGTGGTAACGCCATCCAGCAGTCCCATGGCGGCAACCCGTTTGATATCTTCCAGATGCGCTGTATCCAGAAAAAGCTTCATGGGGTGATTCCTCCCAAATTATGGTTTTCAGTCATGTTACACCGGTGTTCCGGACTCGATTTTAACGATATTCGATGTAGCGGTTTTAAAAGATTTCGGATTTTCTGATGGAAAATGTTCGCTGAGCGTTCCGGGGATGCTACTGTCTTGAATCCATCATATCCCATCCTCAGCATGCTTTCTCCCCGGTCATACGATTTAGATACCCGCCCCCGTGTCGCTTTCCTCCCTCACGGATTCGGTTAAGGACTCACGGCCGGGGGC
>WFVT01000156.1 GCA_015491485.1 Candidatus Zhuqueibacterota bacterium | reverse complement strand
TGTGTATAAGAGACAGATACTCAACCCGTCACGAGAGATTGCGTCGTCGCTTCGCTCCTCGCAATGACGATGTAAGTATCCGGGGTTTATGCGCAAGCGTTCGGGGGCAGTTTACAAATTGGTATTCCCCACCACAATCACAAGCTGGAAGCTTATGCTACAAAGTCGCAAGCTGGAAGCTTGTGTTACAGTGCCTCCGTGGCAGATAAAAATCACTGCGTCCCCAATTCGAATATCGTCTATGAAAAATCGTCAATCCCACCATTGAGTAAAGAACGAGAGAGTAACCCAAAAATTGGACTTTTGGATGGCGTACATGGCACGTGATAAATGTTACAATTCTACAATATACTTGCGATAAGTTTATGAAAATATTATATTGGCTACCAGCTTTTTCAAAGGAGTTATTGGACGCATGAGATACGGCCTGATTTCGGATATCCACGGAAATCTCGAAGCGCTCTCCGTGGTTATCAAGGAACTTGAAAAACGCAATGTCGATGCGGTGCTTTGCCTGGGGGACATCATCGGATACGGGCCGGATCCTGAGGAGTGTGTGAACCTCGTAAAGCGCCATGCCAACGTTATCCTGGCCGGAAATCACGATTACGCCGCTCTGGGGCTTTTGGATATCCGTTATTTCAATCCGCATGCCCGGCGAGCGATCGAGTGGACGGCGTCGCAAATTTCCGAAGCCACGCGAAAATTTTTGAAAGAACGCCCCCTGATGATGGTGTACGATAATTTTACCATCGTGCATGCAACTCCGGCGGAACCAGAAAAATGGAATTACATTCTCTCCCTTGAGGATGCCGCGGAAAATTTTGATCATTTCCAAAATCAGGTTTGTTTTATTGGCCACTCGCATGTTCCGGTGATCATCGCCCGGGATGAGCAGGGTAAAATATCTGTCCGCAAAGGCAATGAAATTGAGTTACAGGATAGAGAAAAATATATTATCAACATTGGCAGCGTGGGGCAGCCGCGCGATTTAGACCCGCGCGCTGCGTTTGCCATTTTTGATACCGAGCACAAGCATTATGAGCTGGTTCGGGTGCCATACGATGTCAAAACCACGCAGCAAAAGATATTACAGCAAGGTCTGCCGTTTTTTTTAGCAGAACGGCTGGAAAAAGGTCAATAAATCGGTCAATGCAATTGCACTTTTCCACCCTGTGAGGACACAGCGAGGTGAAATCAAAGGAGGATGCGCCGATGGCTCTGGCAAAAAATGCCCCCAAATCCCAGTTTATGCTCTCGACGGAAGCATTCAACGAGATTTCCGATGTATTAAAGGAACTCGAGGCTTCCACACGAGCAGAACTGGCCGTGTTTTGTGATGCGAACGGCGTGCCCATTACGCATGCAGGCAAGCCCCGCGCCATCGATCTCACCAGCCTCTCGGCCCTGAATGCGGGCAATTATGCCGCCACCCGTGAAATGGCGCGTCTGATCGGAGAAAGCCAGGGGTTTAAATTCTTGTTTCTTGAAGGAGAGAACAAAAACATCTATCTGTGCAATGTCGGTTATGACTTTCTTCTGTCCATTGTATTCGCTAAAACGGTGGCGCTGGGCATGATCCGGATTTATGCCAATAAAGCCGTCAAGCAAATCTCCGGTATTCTCGAAAAGGCACAGAAGCAAGAGCAGATGGCCGAAGAATTCCTCGATGTGGAATTCAACACCTTGCTCGGCAAAGCCTTCGATGCATCCTTTCGCAAACCGAATTCATCCACCAAGACCGAGTCATAATCATGTTTATTAACTGGGCGCAAAAGGAAATCAATCTTAAAATTGTGTACTATGGCCCCGGACTGAGCGGCAAAACCACCAATCTCGAGTATATTTATCAACAGATCGATCCCTCGTTGCGGGGGGAACTGGTGACTCTGAAAACCCGGGAAGAACGGACCCTGTATTTCGACTTTCTGCAGCTCGAGTTTGGGCGAATCAAGGGCATGCACCCTAAATTCAATTTGTACACCATTCCAGGGCAGGTCTATTATGCCCAGAGCCGGAGGATCATCCTGAGGGGAGTGGATGGTATCGTCTTTGTGGCCGACAGTCAGCGTGACCGCATGATCGAGAACCTGGATTCTCTCCTCGATCTGGAAGAAAATCTGATCAACGAAGGCAAAAGTCTCGAGAGCGTCCCCTGGGTGCTGCAATACAACAAGCGAGATTTGCCTCACATCAGTACTGTGGAAGAACTGGATCGGAAGTTGAACTTTTTACGCGTCCCCACCATCGAAGCGGTGGCCGTTCGGGGCACCGGGGTGATTGAAACGCTGAAACGCATCATTCAACATGTGATGGCACACGTACAGGAGGTCATGTAATTGGAAGCCATGGAACGGGATGTTGCGCCACAGGAATTGATTGAAGCCCGGATGGAGGCCATTGTCAATCTGGGTAATTTTGAGGCAGTGTTTTTATTTACCGATGAGGGATTGCCGCTGGCGAAAGCCACCCGGCAGGATGCTTCGGATGAAGACCGACTTGCCGAAATGTCATTGACGTTTCAAAATGTGAAAAATCTGGCGACTTCCCTCGGCGGCATTGAACGTTTGAAAGAGGTTTTTATTGAGGGAGAGAATCACCGCAAAGTGGTGTTCCGGTTTTTTCATGCTCTTGGAAACGATCTGGTTCTTGCCGCCATTATCCCCCCCAAACGCGCCTATCGAAAGGTCACAAATGATTTGCAACGCCTCATCCTTTCACTTAAATTCTAACTCCATAAATAATTTCGAATTTTAGCGCAGCCTTCGGGTATCGGGCTGCATCCCATGCCTGCGCCTGTCCCACGTTGAATCGTCCAACTGGAGTTAACCATGCAAAAAGCGATTCCGCGTTCGGCGGTCCTGTCCTGGGCCATGTACGATCTGGCCAATACGATTTTCTCCATGAACATCGTTTCGTTTTATTTTTCTGTTTGGGTCGTAAATAAAATGGGTGGAACGGATGCCGACTACAGTTTCGCCAATGCATTCTCCA
Source organism: Candidatus Zhuqueibacterota bacterium (assembly GCA_015491485.1). GTDB lineage: Bacteria > Zhuqueibacterota > Zhuqueibacteria > Zhuqueibacterales > Geothermadaptataceae > Hydrothermovivens. The sequence continues at coordinate 17,465 of WFVT01000156.1, read as the reverse complement.
TGGGATTGATGTTTTTTTCCGCTCCGATTCTGGGCGCTTTATCCGATCAAATCTCCCGGCGCATGCCCTTTCTTATTTTCACAACCCTGACCTGTGTCCTTTTTACCGCGCTTTTGGGCATAGGCGGACTTTTTCTGTCCATTGTGTTTTTCATCATTGCCAATTACATGTTTCAAGCCGGATTGATTTTTTACGACTCCCTGCTACCGGTGGTGAGTACGGAAGAAAATCGTGGCCGGGTGGGCGGATTGGGGATCGGATTGGGCTATGTGGGATCGTTCATCGGTATGGGAAGCGGGCTTTTGCTGCTCGATAAAATCGGATATGTGGGCGTTTTTCGCATGACCGCCCTGCTGTTTTTTGTGTTTGCGCTACCGTGTTTCATCTTTGTTCGCGAGCCGGTTTCCGACCGAGGACAGCGGATCGATTTTGGCGCTATGGTGCGCGGTGCGTTCCAGCAGGTGTTTAAAACCATCCGGCATGCCCGGGAATTCCCGGGATTGTTACGGTTCCTGGTCGGGAGGTTATTTTATACGGATCCGGTGAATACGATTATTGTTTTCATGGGAATTTATGTGATCAATGAGGTGGGATTTACCGAAAATGAAGCACAAATCCTGATGTTGGTGGCGATTGCCGCCGCCGTTGCAGGCGGATTCCTCTGGGGGAGCATCGTGGATCGCTTTCAGCCCGCACGCTCCTTGTTGTGGGTGCTGATCTCCTGGAAGATCGCCATTCTGGGCGCGTTTTTCATTGCGGTTTTGGATTTACCCAAAGTGTTGTTCTGGCCGGTGGCCTGTCTTGCAGGCATTTCGCTGGGGGGAACCTGGGCGGCAGACCGTCCGCTGATGTTGAAACTGGCCCCGAAAGAGTATCTCGGAGAATTCTACGGTCTGTACAGCATGGTCGGACGATTTGCGTCGGTGGTTGGACCGCTGCTCTGGGGATTGATTGTGAACACCCTCGGCTGGGGGAGGCCGGCGGCTGTCTTTTCTCTCTTTCTTCTCCTGGTCGTTGCCTACATTATTCTAAAGCCCCTCAAAGAAAACACCTGAAAGCTTTGAGAAAGCCGGGGATGACGCTGTATTATTACGAATATTTAAAAAGTTCTTAAATTTATCAATATCCCCGGAATCTGTCCGTTATGATACACTGTGTATGGCGGAGACAAAATCGGGTGGAGTTTGCAGAGCTATGGTTATTTTCTGTTGATGTTATAACCTATTGATAATAAAATAGATGTGTGGCATTGTGAAGCGGATTCAGTTTTTGGCATGGTAGTTGTCTCTATATTGAGTACAACCTGGAACTCAATGTGGGTTGTGTTAAATCAACAGACAGGCTCGCCAGACGCTTTTCAAAGGAATGAGGGGAAAAGGATGGTAACCAGCCGCGAGTGAGCCGCTGCGTACAAGCCGGATATTAAACCAGACGGACCATCCTTTTTCGCACATCGGTGAGTTGAGGGGAAGAACGGGAACATCGCAAGGAGGTGCATCATGGCTAAGGCAGCATCTCAACATTTTTACCGGGCCGTTGCCACTAAAATGCTTCAATCGGCTCTGGCCCTTTCGGTTATGCTTGCCTTGTTTGCAGGGACGCAATCCGTGGCTGCGCAAGCCGAAGAGAGCGCGCAAAAAGGCATCCAATTGAAAAAAGAGGGGATCACCGCATACATCGTGCGTGATGAAAGTCTGGACGGCATTAAACTGACCATGCTGATCGGACATAACAGCAAGCTGTCGCAGCGCATTCGCAAAATGGTCGGTCGCGATGTTATCCCGCTGATTTTCTCGGTTTCCACGCTTCCGGGACAAACCACGTTTTTTAATCCGCTGGCACTGGAATTTATTCAAGATGGCAAAACCTGGCGGCCGGACAGCAGCGCTTTGGAATCGGCGATGATTATGCTGGAAGAAAAAGGCAAATTTGGCGGTGTGCTGGAGGGTGGCCAAACGCATCAGGCGGTGTTGTTGCTTCCGGAGTGGTTCCAGCCGAACCGACCGATTTATGTACGCTACCGGGAATTAAATGACGCCAATTTTCAATTGACTCAGAGTCTAAAAGGCTCCTGAAACCATCGAGGGGTTCTGGCGCCCGGGATTCTGTGAGGGCCAATCGGTCTCAATCCAAATCGTAAGCATCATGCCGGTTGCCTCCTGGCTGGGGGAGCTTCAAGAGGCAACCGGCAGCTTTACCGTAAACCATTGCCAACGCCTGAAACCGGGCTTTAAGGAGGAAGCCATATGCTGACTGCCATCATGAAGGACAACAGGATGAACATGGATCGTCTGGCTCATGCACACACAGCGGATATCATACCGGAATCTCCCCAAATCATCATTATTGAACCGAACGAAGACCATCTGCAATTGATTGAGCAGGCAATCAAACGCAGTTTCCCGCACAGCCGCATGACGGCTTTTACCAACAGCCGGGACGCAATGCACTTTTTTCGCACCAAGCGGTCTTTACGCGAAACAGAGCAGATTGAATTGATTTTGTTGGATATCGACCTGCCCAATGAGGATGGAGTCAGGCTGGTGGCCTATCTTAAACAGAGCAAACGTTACCGGAATATTCCGATTCTCATCCTGTCGGATCACGAACTGCCGCCGGCTGCTCAAAAAGCCCTCGAGATCGGTGCGGAAGAATATCTGGTCAAGCCGTTTGATTTTCATGATTTTACTGATCTCCTATACCGAAAAGTACGGCAATGGCTCGCTTCTTGACCGTAAAACCACTGGCGTTTTTTTATTGTTGCATGTATCCTGCCTCAGCCTCCGGATCATAGCCGATGACTCCTCAGGGGGAAACCATAAATCCACCGCATCCAGCCTTTTCTAACCTACGAAATTACATAAAGATGTCTTTTCTTAAATAATATTGACATTCAGGGCGAAAATTAATATATTTGCTCGATTGCGAGAGTGGCGAAATTGGCAGACGCGCTAGACTTAGGATCTAGTGTCCGAAAGGACATGGGGGTTCGAGTCCCCCCTCTCGCATCTTTCCTGTATGTTTGACACTGACACGGGCGATCCAATGCCCGTTTCTTTTTATGGATAGACGGGATCAAGATTCACATAGCGAAAAGGGAGAAACGTTGGACGTTAAAGTAACTGAACAGGATAAATGGACTCGCACCGTTGAAGTGCAGGTACCTTATGATGAATTGGTGCCCGAGATTGAAAAAGGGTACCGGAAATACCAAAAGAAGGTCAAGGTACAGGGGTTCCGGCCGGGGAAAGTGCCGCTGCCGATGATTAAACGCATGTACGGTCCCCGAATCGAGGTGGAGGTCATCGAAGATCTGATCCCCAGAATCGTTACCGAAGCATGGAAACAAGAAAATTTGAAGATCGTCTCCTTGCCCAGAGTCGAAAATCTGGATTTTCAGCCGGGCAGCGATCTGCGTGTGACATTTACGGTGGATGTCGAGCCGGAATTTGAATTGAAAAAGATCGACGGCTTTAAGTTCAATCGTCAGGTTTATCAAGTCAGCGATGAAGAGGTGGAAAGGGTTTTAGAGCGTCTGCGCGATCAGCATGCGGTATGGGAGAACGTGGATGGCGAGGTCGAAGAAGACCATTATGTTCTCGTCGATTTGCAGGAACTGGATCAGTCCGGGGTGCCGGTCGTGGGGCGAAAAGCGGAAAATCAGTTGTTGGCGATGAAAAATGAAGAAGGCCAACTGAATGCCTTCCTGCAGCCATTGCTGGGCGCCCGCGTGGGGGATAAACGGATCATTGAAGTCCTGCCTCAGGCGGAATCCGGAGATGAGCCCCTTGAACCGGTGAAATACGAAACCACGATTAAAGAAATTAAACGAAAGATTTTACCCGAGCTGGATGACGAGTTTGCAAAGGACGTGGGCGAATATGAGAGCCTGGATGAGCTCAGGCAACAGGTGCGCAAGGACTTGCAAAACAACGTGCAGAAAGACCTGGATCATGACTTGGATCATCAAATTATCGATGAGATCATCAAAAGCAATCCGTTTGATATTCCAAATTCGATGGTCGATACCTATCTTGATGAATGGGTGAATCGTATCAAAAGCCAAACGGAATCCGAAGGTGAGCCGCTGGATGAAGAAAAAATCCGCGAGGAATATCGGCCAATTGCCATCTGGAACATCAAATGGCGACTGATTCGGGATAAATTGCTTGAGCAATACGAATTAGCGCCGACCATGGAAGAGTTGGAGGCGGAAGTGGCGCGCATCGCTGAGTCGAAAGGAGAAGACCCCAAACGGCTTTGGAATCGTGTGAAAAACAATCCGGATACGCTGGAACAGCTCCGTTATGACCTGAGCGAGAAAAAAGTACTCGATTTTTTGAAGTCCAGGCAGAAAATAAAAGAGACGAAGGTTTCTCGCAAAGACTTTGAAAAGAAAAGCATTATTACTCAATAATTGAAGGACTGGAGAGGTTTGACTATGGGATTGATTCCGATGGTAGTTGAGCAAACGGGACGGGGTGAACGCGCTTATGACATTTTTTCCCGTTTGCTGAAGGAGCGTATTATTTTCTTAGGAACCGCCATCGATGATAATGTGGCGAGCCTGATCATTGCACAGTTGCTGTTTTTGGAAGCGGAAGACCCGGAAAAAGATATCGCTCTGTACATCAACTCACCGGGCGGATATATCACAGCCGGACTTGCAATTTATGATACCATTCAATATATTAAGCCCGACGTGATCACTTACTGCATGGGGCAGGCGGCCAGCATGGGTGCGATTCTACTTGCCGCCGGCGCCAAGGGCAAGCGATTCGCCCTGCCGCATTCGCGGATTATGATCCATCAACCGCTGGGCGGAGCGCAGGGTCAGGCCAGCGATATCGAAATTCAGGCCAACGAGATTCTGACCCTGCGGGAACAGTTGAACGCCATTCTCTCCGAACATACCGGCCGGCCTGTGGAGCAAATCGAAAAGGACACCGATCGCAACTTTTTCATGTCTGCGGAAGAAGCCAAGGAATACGGCATCGTCGATGAAGTATTAGTTCGTGTGAAACCGACCAAATAATTCAGTGGATCTTATGGCAGAAAATAACAAACGAGAACGGCTGTTTATTTGCAGTTTTTGCGGCAAAAATTCCAACCAGGTCGATTGCATCGTCACCGGACCGGATGTGTACATTTGCAACGAGTGTGTGCGCAGCGCCAGTGAAATCATCCGCGAGGACATGCAAAAACGGGCGGTGCCGTTTCACGGCCGCATCCCGACCCCCGCTGAAATCAAACGCGAGCTGGATGATTATGTGATTGGGCAGGACTATGCCAAACGCGCATTGTCTGTTGCAGTCTATAATCATTACAAGCGCATTGAACATTATGACCCCTTCGACGATGTCGTGCTGGAAAAAAGCAATATCTTGCTTATCGGTCCGACCGGTACCGGAAAAACTCTGCTGGCGCAAACTCTGGCGCGTTTCCTGCAGGTGCCGTTCACCATCGCCGATGCCACCACCCTGACCGAAGCCGGATACGTGGGTGAAGACGTGGAAAACATTCTGGTGCGGTTGCTGCAGGCGGCGGATTACGACCTGGAGCGGGCTGAAAAGGGCATCGTGTATATTGATGAGATTGACAAAATTTCCCGCAAAGACGGTAATCCCAGCATTACTCGGGATGTTTCCGGCGAAGGCGTGCAGCAGGCTCTGCTGAAGCTGCTGGAAGGCACGGTGGCAGCGGTCCCACCCAAGGGGGGGCGCAAGCATCCTGAGCAAAATTTGATTAATATTAATACCAAAAATATTCTGTTTATTTGCGGCGGTGCGTTTCAGGGGCTGGATAAAATTATTGCAGCGCGCCTGGATCGCAAGGTGGTGGGATTTGGCGCTGAGGTCAAGCCCAAGCGGCAGCACCGTGTGGGCGATCTGCTGGCGAAGGTGGAGCCCGAAGATTTGATCAATTATGGATTGATCCCGGAATTGATCGGCCGTTTGCCAGTGATCGCCACTTTGCATGAGCTCAGCGAAGAAGCGCTGGAAAACATTCTGGTACAGCCGAAAAATGCGCTGGTCAAGCAGTACCAGCGGCTGCTGCAGATGGATGGTGTGAACCTTGAATTCGAGCCGAAAGCCCTGAAAGCGATTGTCAAGCGGGCTATGGAGCGCGGCACCGGCGCACGGGCTTTGCGGGCGGTTATGGAAGAAATTATGATGGATTTGATGTACAAATTGCCATCGTCTCCGGAAATCAAAGGCTGCGTTGTGACCGAAAAAACGGTGCTGGAAGGAGAGGATCCGATTTTTACTTACGAAGAAGTCAAAAAGCGCGCCTGAAAAACCCAATTTTTTGAAAATGCCCTGTTCTGCCCATCACGTTTGTATGCCGCTATCCGGCGCTTCAATTCGAACCAATCATCGAAGGTGTTTTGCTGCATCGATGCATGGTGTGTGACATTTCGGCCTACCACGGTTTTAATCGCCCACCTTTCTCAATCAACGCAAAATCAGGCATGACGGGTGCGTCAGCGCAACCTGCATGGCATAAATCGTTTCATGATCGAATCGAGTCGGCGGAGCGGGCAAATTGATTGACGAATTCCAAAATTAGAACCAAAAGGATAAGCATGCTGAAAATTTATCGTGACCAGGAAGAAATTGAAATTATGGACCGGCTGTCCATCCTTCCGCTGAAGGAAGTGGTGGTCTTCCCTTATATGGTCTTTCCTCTGCTGGTGGGCAGGGAACCTTCGCTTCGCGCCATCCAGGAAGCCATGATGCATAATAAACTCATTTTCCTCGCGGCGCAAAAAGACCAGATGATCGAAGAACCGGACAAGGACGATCTGTACCGGTACGGAGTTGTGGCGAAAATCCTGCAGGTGCTGAAGCTCCCCAACGGTTTGATGAAGGTGCTGGTGGAAGGATTGGTCCGGGGACGCATTCAGCGTTATTTGCCTTATACCGATCACTTTGAGGCAAGAATCGATCTTATTGAAGATAAAGAGCGGCAGGACGTGCAGATTCAGGCGTTGATGCGCAAAGCCGGGCAACTGTTCCGCGAATATGTCAACCTAAATCCAGCCATTGCCGATGAAATTCTGCTGTCACTGGAAGGGATCACCTCCCATTATCGGTTACTGTATTACATCGGTGCGCACCTGAAACGCGAAGTGGCGCTGAAACAGCAAATTCTCGAGATCGAAGACCCGGTAGAGCAATTGATGTTTGTCATTCAGGTGCTGGAATCGGAAAAGCAAATTCTCGAGATCGAGCAACAGATCGATGAGAAGGTGCGGGATCGCATCCAGCGCTCGCAGCGCAATTTTTATTTGCAGGAACAAATGCGCGTGATCCAGGAAGAGCTCGGCGAACAAAATCCCATGGACGGCGAGCTGGCTAAATTGCGTGAAAAGATTCTCAAAGCGCGTATGCCCAGGGCCGCCGAAGAAAAAGCTCTGGAAGAACTCGAAAAGCTGCGCAACATGCCGCCGATTTCGCCTGAAGCCACGGTCATCCGCAACTATCTCGATTGGCTGGTAGCCGTGCCGTGGCATCAAAAAACCCGGGATACGCTGGATATCCAGAAAGCCAAAAAGATTCTGGACGAGGATCATTACGGGCTTGAGAAACCCAAGGAGCGCATCCTGGAACATCTCGCTGTCTTGAAGCTGGTCAAAAAAATCAAGGGGCCGATTCTGTGCCTTGTGGGACCGCCGGGAGTCGGTAAAACTTCGCTGGGGCGTTCCATCGCGCGCGCCATGGGTAGAAAGTTTGTCCGGGTTTCCTTGGGCGGCGTGCGTGATGAAGCGGAAATCCGGGGGCACCGGCGCACTTACATCGGTGCGATGCCCGGCCGGATCGTGCAAAACATGAAACGCGCCAAAACGGTCAATCCGGTGTTCTTGCTCGATGAAGTCGATAAAATGAGCATGGATTTTCGCGGTGATCCGGCGGCGGCGCTGCTGGAGGTGCTCGATCCAGAGCAAAATAAGGCGTTCAATGACCACTATCTCGAAGTCGATTACGATCTGTCGAATGTGCTGTTTATCACCACCGCGAATGTGCGTGCCAATATCCCCGAGCCGCTGCAGGACCGTATGGAAATCATCGAGTTGCCGGGCTATCTTGAGCACGAAAAGCAGCAAATCGCGAAAGGATATCTCCTGCCCAAATTGATGAAGGAGTACGGATTGAATCCCCGGGAAGTGAATTTTACCCGGTCTGCGATCCTCAAAATCATCCGGGAATATACCCGGGAAGCGGGCGTGCGTAACCTGGAGCGCGAGCTGGCATCCATTTGCCGCAAGATCGCCAAAACCATTGCCATGAGCAATGGCCGGGTCAACCGGAAATTCCGTATCGGGACCGAACAGGTGGTGAAATATCTTGGCGTGCCGCGCTACCAGTCGCGGCAAATCGGTTCGGTCTGGGGAGCGGGTCGCGCCATCGGCCTTGCCTGGACGCAGTACGGCGGTGAGCTACTGGAAATTGAGGTGAATGTGGTGGATGGAAAAGGCAATTTAACTCTGACCGGAAAATTGGGCGAGGTTATGCAAGAATCGGCCAAAGCCGCGCTTAGTTATATCCGAAGCAAAGCGGAAACGTTGAAAATCCCGAAAAAGTACTGGGATGAAAAGGATATCCATATTCACATTCCCGAAGGAGCGATTCCCAAAGACGGGCCCTCGGCGGGGATTACCATGGCCGTCGCCCTGATTTCTGCCATCAAGCAAACACGCGCCCGAAAGGACGTCGCCATGACCGGCGAGATCACCCTGAGCGGTAAGGTGCTGCCGGTGGGCGGCCTCAATGAGAAAGTCCTTGCCGCACAGCGGTTCGGTATCCGCCATGTTGTGGTGCCCGCCGAGAATCAGAAAGACATCAAGGAATTGCCGGCGCCTCTTCGCAAAGGGGTGGTGCTGCACACGGTGACGCATATGGATGAAGTGCTGGATATTGCTTTTGCCGATGAGGACATCGAATCGTCATGAAGCGAGTACAGGCACAGTTTGTCGGCAGTTTCAGCAAAATCGAGCAAATTCCCAAACGTCGCCTGCCGGAAGTTGCCTTCGCCGGCCGTTCCAATGTCGGCAAATCCAGTTTGATCAATGGCCTGCTCGGACAAAAGCATCTGGCGAAGACCAGCAGCACCCCGGGCAAAACCCGGCAACTGAATTACATACTGGTCAACGATCGGTTTTATTTTGTGGATTTACCGGGCTATGGCTACGCCAAAGTTTCACAGGCAGAACGTGAACGATGGCGGCGACTGATTGAGCGTTATATTACCGACAATCCCTATCTCAGGCTGGTTGTCAGCATTATCGATATCCGGCACGGACCGATGGATTCCGATCTCGAGCTGATCCGCTGGCTGGCGCATCTCGGTCGGGATACTCTGGTGGTTGCAACCAAAGCCGATAAACTCAAACGCCAACAATTGGTGCTGGCGCAGCGCTCGCTGACGCGAACCCTCGAACAATTACCGATTCACGGGCCGTTATTTTTTTCCGCCAAAACCGGCATGGGCAAACGTGAATTGTGGCAAAACATCGAATTATTTTTGGAGTGATGCATCATGAGACCCCGATTGTTTACTCCCGGACCGACGCAGATACCGGAACAGGTGATCAATGCGATGAGCCGGCCGATGCAGCATCATCGCAGTCCGGAATTCAAAGAGCTTTTTCGTGAAGTCACTGCACAATTAAAAGCGTTTTTCCAGACCGAACACGACGTGCTGATCCTGACCTCCTCCGGTACCGGGGGGATGGACGCCTGTGTGGTTAATTTACTCAAACAGGGTGAAACGGTCATTACTGTGGAAGGCGGTAAGTTCGGGCAGCGCTGGGGCCAAATTTGCCGGGCGTATGGGCTGAATGTGGTTTCACTGGAGGTCGAATGGGGAGATGCCATTGATCCCGGTGAAGTGGAAGCGGCGGTCCTCGAGCATCCGGATGTTGCGGCGGTATTTCTCACCCACAGCGAGACTTCCACGGGAGTGGCGTTCGACGTGCGCGCCATCGCCGAAAAAGTGCGCCAGCACAGCGATGCCCTGGTCGTTGTGGACGGCATCACCTCCGTGGGCGTATTGCCGTTTTACAAAGACGAGTGGCACATCGATGTGTGTGTGTCCGGTTCACAAAAAGGGGTGATGATTCCGCCGGGGCTGGCTTTTGTGGCGTTGAACGACCGCGCCTGGCAGCGCGCCGAAAACAGCAATTTGCCACGCTACTATTTTGATTTTTTGCGGGCGCGGAAGGCATTGCAGAGTGCCAATACCCCGTGGACACCGGCGATCACCCTGATGCTCGGCCTGCATGCCTCGCTGAGCATGATTTTGGACAAAGGCCTGGAATATTTCTGGGATAAATACGAACGGCTCGCCTTTGCCACCCGGGAAGGCGCCCGCGCCATCGGTTTGGAATTGTTCGCCAAAAAGCCCAGCAGCGCACTCACGGCGATTAAAATCCCGCCGGGCATTGATGGCAAACAGTTCGTTGAACTGCTGCGCACCCGGTACGGGGTAACGGTTGCCGGCGGCCAGGAGCATTTGAAAGGCAAAATCTTTCGCGTGGCGCACATGGGCTATTACGATCATCTGGATATGGTTGCCTTTGCTTCGGCGATGGAAATGGCGCTGCATGATCTGGGCTGGCAGTTTGAGCTGGGCAAAGCCGTTGCCACCGTGCAGGCGGCATACATGAACGGAAAAACCCAATTGTAAAAAGACCATGATGAAGATTCTACTGACCGACAATCTGGACCCGAAAGCGGCTGAGCTGATGCGCAGGCACGGGCTTGAAGTGGATGTGCTGCCGACACCTCCCCGAGACGAGCTGTTTTCCCTACTGAACCGTTATGATGGTCTTGGCGTGCGAAGTGCCACCCGCGTGGATGCTGAGGTGCTTCAGGCGGCAAAACAACTGAAGCTGGTGGTGCGCGGCGGAGTTGGCGTGGATAACATTGACGTCCAGAAAGCCGGAGAATTGGGGATTGCGGTTGCCAACACCCCCGGCGCCAATACCATCGCCACCACAGAGCTCACCTTTGCCCTGATGCTGGCGCTGTGCCGCCATGTTGTTCCGGCAATGCACTCGCTGACCCGCGGAGAATGGAACCGAAGCCCGTTTCGTGGGGTGGAGCTGTACGGAAAAACCCTCGGCATTCTCGGCTTTGGTCGAATCGGCCGGGAGGTGGCCAGGCGCGCTCAGGCGTTCGGCATGCATGTGCTGGCTCATGACCCGTATGTCAGCGCCCGGGTCTTTGAAAGCGCGGCCGTGCAACAGACTGATATGAACCATCTCCTGGCGGAGGCGGATTTTATTACCCTGCATTTGCCCCTGACCCCGGAAACCCATCATTTGATCAACCGCGAGCGTATTGCTCAAATGAAAAACGGGGTGCGGCTTGTCAACACCGCCCGCGGCGCGCTTTTGGACGAAAACGCGGTTGCCGATGCCCTGGACCGTGGTAAGATCGCCGGTGTCGCCCTGGATGTGTATGAAACCGAACCCCCGCCGGCGGAGCATCCGCTTGTGGGCCATGCAAAAGTGGTTTGTGTGCCGCATCTGGGGGCAAATACCTTCGAGGCGCAGAGCCGCGTGGCTGAAGAGCTTGCGCAGGTGTTTATCGATTTTTTCGTGCACCGGAAAATGACCAATGTTATTAATGCTGATCGGTTATCAAAGACTTGAAATTCCGAGACGGAGTTTCTAATTTAAAGCCGTCAATCAACCTGCTGCACGACGATAAAGTCACAACCCACATTCATTGGCTGTTCGCGGGATCTGCTATAATCATGGAAGGGTTCAAAAAATACAATTGCAACGGCTGACTGCGTCTCCGCAAACTGCCCGATTGGATGCTAAGCCTATGCATGGAACAGCGGAACATCCGCTGACTGTTGCCGGAATTCATGATCTGGTTCGGCTGGTGTAACGGTAAGGCGGCTTTGCCGGACAAAACGGCTCAGATAATTGCGTGCCGTTGATAAAGGGTTGTTTTCAAAAGCATGATTTGTGAGGGATGCCCTATGGCCAGGGTTTTAGTGGCGGAAGATGATCGCAATACGCTTTCCGGGCTGGTGGAAATCCTTCGGCAGGAAGGTTACGAAGTGGTCGGCGTGGAAAGCGGTAAGAAAGCATTGCGATATCTTGAGCGGGAATCGTTTGATATTCTGCTGACCGATCTTCGCATGCCGGATCTGAACGGCATGCAACTGTATGAACAATCGCTGGCTGTGGCGCCGGAAATGAAGACCATTGTGATGACGGCGTACAGCTCGGTCAAAGACGCCGTGGATGCCATGAAGCGGGGGGTGTACGAATACCTCACCAAGCCGCTGGACCTGGACGAGTTGTTCGTTATTCTGAAGAAGGCGATTGCCGAACAGAACTTACAGCGTGAGAATGAAGAGCTAAAAAACAAGTTGCGCGGCACCTACCGGTTTGAAAACATCATCGGTAAAAGTGAAGCGATGCAGCGGGTTTTTCAGACCATCGTCAAGGTGGCTAAGAGTGATGCCACCATCCTCATCCGGGGGGAAAGCGGCACGGGTAAAGAGCTGGTGGCTCGTGCCATTCATTTTAACAGTCCGCGCGCCGAAAAACCGCTGGTGGAAATCAGTTGCGCCAGTTTTCCTGAAACCTTGTTGGAGAGCGAGCTGTTCGGTTACGAAAAAGGGGCGTTTACGGGCGCAATGAGCCGGAAACTGGGCCGCATCGAAATGGCGAACGGCGGTACGATCTTCCTGGATGAGATTGGTGAGATCTCCGGCAGCGTTCAGACCAAGCTGCTGCGGGTACTACAAGAACGGGAAATCAGCCGCCTGGGCGGCACCGAATCGATTAAAGTAGATGTCCGGGTGATTACGGCTACGAACCGCGATCTCGAACAAGCCATGCATGAAGGACATTTCCGGGAAGACCTGTATTACCGGCTGAACGTCATTCCGATTTACTTACCGCCGTTACGGGAACGCAAAGAGGATATCCCGCTGCTGATCGATCATTTTATCCGAAAGTTTACCAAAATCAATAAAAAGCCCATGATGCAGATTTCGAATGAGGCGCTGCAACTCTGTCTGGATTATGATTGGCCTGGTAATGTCCGTGAGCTGGAAAATGCCATTGAAAATGCAGTGGTTCTGGGCGAGGGGGAATTGATATTGCCAGAACACCTGCCCATTTTCATGAAGAGCCGGCGCACAGTCAGTCCTGGAGCCGATTTATTTGCCAATGCCGGTGAAACCTACCGGGAGAAAATGGAGTTTGCCGAAAGGCTGGTATTGCAGGAGGCCATTCAAAAAGCGGGGGGGAATAAATCCGAAGCGGCCAAGCGGTTGGGCATCAGCCTGCGCACCATGCGTTACAAAATCCGCAAGTACAAGTTATGATCGCTTCAGGCATTGGGCAATTCGCAGAAGCGATTTTCCTTAAATATAGTATATAGTAAGCCTCAAAATAGAGCTACCGTTTCACCGGGCTGACGGCGGGATTGCAACTTTCTCCGCCACCACGGCATCCTCGATCGCCCGATCTCTTTATCCAATCGGGAAATGAAAACGAGCCCACAATAGCCTTTAACGTTATTCTGATGGAGTGTTGCCTCCTCTTTTGACTGGGCATAAAAAAGCCACTCTGATACCGGATCAGAGTGGCTCTGCGACCTTGACGGCCGCATTTCCTCCCTCCGCCTTTCCCTCCGTTCGAAAGCCTCACAAAAGCAGACGCTGCGAAAATACCTGGTTAATTGATTTGCACTCCCACACGAATCCGCCGGCCGAATTGATCCTCGAAGGGTCTTAACGGCTGGTTGTCGATCAGATAAAAATAATCCAATTCTTCCGATGCCCGGGTATCGAACGCATTCCGGATTTCAAAAAACGGCCGCAAGGTGACGCCGCGCGCCCGGAGCGTGTAGTTGAGACGGACGTCCAGTAAATTGCGCCAGGGCAATTGGCGGTATTCCTGCAACGAAGGAGTGCTTTTCATCCATTGCCGCGGCGAATAGGTCCGATTGATGGCGGTGAGTTCGATATTGCGCCATAGATTGAGGGTGGTCTCAAGAATGAATGTGTGTCGCTGGTCCCAGTTCAGAGGTCTTTCGAACGCCGTCGGCACAAAACCAAAGTTGACAAATTGAAAATAAGCTTCTTCCGGGAGGTTTGATGTGCCCTGCGCCTGCATGTACGTATATACCAGGCGCAGACGCGCCCGGTCGGCAAACACGTGCTGCAGTTCGAGTTCCACACCGCGCGCCCGGCTGGTAGCCTGATTTTGGTAAAACGAAGCCACGTATCTGGATGATGTGGTGTAGGTATTGAACGGCAAATAGTTGGTATTGATTAAATCAGAATATTTCCGCCAAAAACTGGTCAAAGAAATGGATGATGTTTGATTGATGGAATGCAAAAAACTGATTTCCAGATTCCGCGACATGATAGGCTTTAACTCCGTTGACCCTTTGAGCGGCCACAGGGGAACTTCATCTTTGGAAAGATTTTCGCCGGCATAGTAATAATAAAACGGCGCAATTTGAACGGCATGGTCGTAATTGATGCTGAGCTGGCTGTAGCGGTTAAACGGAATCGCCAGAGACAATCGGGGCGAAAAGGTGTAGTTTCCGGCGGCTTTATCCCGGACGCCCAGAGAATCCTGAATCGGCCGTTCCGCACCGGGAGCATTGGAATTGATGTAATCCACGCGGCCGCCCAATCTGGCACGCAAACGCGATGATTCGTAATTGAATTCAAAAAATCCGGCGATGTACCGCGGATACCGGTGGAATGCCGACTCAAAGCGGCTTTGGTAAACCGTGTTGTTGCGTTTGTCCGGTTGCGGAATATAGCGCACGGCATCCAGTTGCAAATCATAATATTCGCCCTGGATCCCGCCCTTGAATTGCAGGCGGCTGGTGAGTTGTTTTAAAACACTCATATCCAGGTAGAAAATGATTTCTTTGGAATTCTGCCACCAGGGCGCCATATCCAGATTCAAGGCTTTGGCCGGTTCCAGTTCTTGCGAGGGGATTACCGGCGGTGCTTCGGTCATTCGTTTTCCCAGGATCTGATCGGAATACCGACTGACGCCGGCGGAAACATAGTAAAACATGGATGGGGAAAGGGTATGCGTCAACCGCAAAGTGAACCGCGAGCGTTCGTTTTTCCGCGGTGGCACAGCCGACGGATCAAAGGGGAAAGTGGTATCGATGCCTCGCCAGCGCCAATGATTATAAATTCCCTGCAGGGAAAGACGCATGTTTCGGCTCAGCCGGACGTCATAAACCCCCATGAAGTTGAAATTCACCTTTTTGAAATCGCTGAGAACCGGCTGTAAAAGCTCTGGCTGAGGACTGGTGATACCAAGATCGGCGGCAATAAAATAATTCATCTCGACAACCGGTCCCCCAAAGCTGATGGCCATGGGCCCGCCGAAACCGATCTCGTAACGCCGGGTCTGGTCGCTGGTCACCTGATTGAGCCCGATGTCGTCTGTATAGGTTCTGCCGGTGGCGAGGAAGTTGTTGCGGCCCCGCCGGCTGATGATGTTCACCACACCGGCCACGGCATTCCCATATTCAGAACTGAAGCCGCCGGTATGCACCAGAATTTCCGATATAGCAGAAATGGGGATATTCACCGCCACGCCCCGGGTCAAAGGGCTGATGATGGGAATGCCGTCGAGCAAAAAGGTGATATCGCGGCTGCGGCCGCCGCGGAAATGGCTGCCATAGATCCCCGGCAAGAATTTGAAAGCATCCAGAAATTGATCCACCGGCAGCTTGCGGGTCATGCGCTGATGGTCCAGATAAAATGTGCGGGATTGCGCTTCCTGGGCATTGGGAAAGCGTTTGGCGGTGACCACGACTTGCGGTTCCGGATCCAGCAAAAAGGCTTTCAGTTGCAGTTCGAAATCGATCCGCGTGGTGAGATCGGTTTTCACGACGACTTCGTTCATCCGTATCGGAGCGTAGCCGATCATTTGCGTGCGGAGGCTGTAAATGCCAGCGGGAATATTATTGATGATGTAGTAGCCGCGCTTATCGGTGACGCCCGTCAGTTCAGTATCTTCAACAATAATATGCACCCCGGCAAGCGGCTTTTTGCTCTGGGAATCGATCACGTATCCGGAAATGGAGCCGGTGACGCCGCCAAACAGCAGTGCGGGCAGGAACAGGAACCAACCTGCAAGCGATAAAATCGAAACGCCCAATTTTGATGCCTTAACCACCATGGCTGCCTGAAAACTCCTGTCAGAAATATCCATTTCGGCTGTCAGCCGGATTGAACCGGGCAACAAATGGCTGGCTCCTGACCGCTATGGCTTTTGCTTTTGTTAACGAATTGGGGCTGTCCATATCACCCTTTTGGCCTATCGTCATGCCCGTTCTTTCCGCCGGAGATCCAAAAACAACGAGAGGTGGACTTCCAACAGCAGCACTCGCAATTATCGTTGAAGCTCCGGGACAGCCCCGCCTTTCCTCCTCATCCGGGCCAACAAGAAAATTGATCCTGGATTGTGCGGTACAGATGCCGGAAATGAATCATGTCAAAATGCCTTTACACAGCTTGGCGTAAATTTGGGCAAATTATATGCCATCTTTCATTGTAGTCGGTTTTGGCATCCCCCGGTCCTGTAAAGTGGAGCTTATAACCGGCAGCGCACCGCATTAAAATCAATTTAACTTTTTAATAATCAATTGGCTACCAGATATGGTGCTGAGAGAGGGGGCGGCCCCTGTCCAATCCCTTGCGGCAGATAAAAATATGCAAAACCTTGCCTGAATCGGGTAAAATTTTGCATAGGGGAAATCGTTTTTCGATTTTTGCCGGACGGGTGCAAAATCGGACGTTCCATCCAACAGCGGCCGGCGTGGAAATGTGCCCGAAAAATGAGATTGCATAAATATTCAAAAAAATTTTTAAATATCTATTTTTATTGAATCTGTGCAAGGATTATCCGAAATGCTGTGCAAAATATTGCACGAACTGAGGCGCAGGCCCGAAAGGGGGATCGGGCATTTGGAGGATGTCCGGTTCAAACAACTTATTTTTTTTCAAAACGTTGAGCTGTGCAAGCTTTTGCAGGTGTTTTATTATGGAACATCGTTTGCTTAAAAGTCCTTTTCGGTGAAATTGTTTCAATCCTGTATAAAATTAAATCTGGGGCCCGGAGCAGTCATAAACCTCCTGATTCCGGGGATTGGGAAGCGTTACTCGGGGGATTGAATGACGGAAGGGGCTAACCTCAAACCAGAAAGGAGGTGCGGACCACAAATCGATCCAGCCAGCCTGCTTTTTTTGTCTCACCATGTTTACTACCTTTAGTAAGGATGTTTCCTCACGAATGACTGGGAGTTAATAAGGGAGGATACGATGCTAAAAAAATGGATAGTTTCATTCCTCGTTGTCATGATCCCAGGCGCCGCATTGTTTGCCGGTACCACAGGCAAAATTGCCGGAGTGGTCAAGGACAAGGAAACCGGCGAACCCCTGCCTGG
>WFVT01000155.1 GCA_015491485.1 Candidatus Zhuqueibacterota bacterium | reverse complement strand
GCTGGATCCTTATATCTACTTCACACCGCGTTCAGAATTCGAAGATAACGAACTGTGGCAGGACGTTCCGCGTGATCATATTATTCAAGATCCGCAATCAATAGACTTTGATTTATTTTTCTTTTCCGGCAAAGACATAAAACACCTTCCGAATCGAAAGATCGTAAAGGGAAAGAAAAGAATAAGGTTGATGCAGTCTCTGCGAAGCTGTTTCCCTGAGCATCCCAATTATGCCTATGTAGTGAAACGAGCTTATCGAATTTTTGTGAGCCCCGAAATTTTTGAGGCCGGAAAACACATGCCCACAGACGGCGAGCCAGCACTCATTCCCAATGGAATACCTTTACATGATTTTTATCCAGAAGAGAAAAAGGAGAACTCGATTTTAATCTGGGCTAAAAAGAATGTTCCATTGGGGATGCGTATTCATGAACGTCTAAAGGCCTTGAATATCGATGCAACACTATTGATAGATTATGTGCCCCGCGAAGAATTTGCGGCCCGGCTTCGCAAAACAGATATATTTTTAACCTGCCCCTGGGAGCGTGAATGTTTTCATTTGCCTTCCATTGAAGGGATGGCAAGCGGGTGTGCCGTAATAACATCTGATAATGTCGGAAACCGCAGCTTTTGTATCCATGGTGAAACGAGCATGGTCACTGAATATAATCGGGATGACCAATATGTTGACTATGTGTTGCAATTAATGAAAAATCCAGAGTTGAAAAAAGCAATCCAACAAAACGCAATCAAAAAAGCGCGGTATTACTCGCTGGATAGAGAAAGGGAAGATTTTTATAACTTTTTGGCAAAGTATATCTTGTAGCCGACATGGCAGCAACATGGATTTTAATTCATCAATCAGGCAAGTCGTTTTAAGGCAGAATGAAGTCCGCTAAGAAAATTTTATTCATCCGGCGATTTCGAAAAATCTCCGGCGGTCAGATTAAAGTACGCGATTATTTTCGGCATTGCTTGAATCATCCGAAGTTGGAACCGTTTATCCATTTTACTCCCGATTCGCGGTTGAACCTGTTGGATGGTTTTTGGGAAGAAGCAAAAGCCTGTATGGTGGAGCATGTAGATTTACAGCAATATGACCTATTATTTTTAGCAGGACGGGACTGGGAGCATCTACCTGATCCCCGGCCCACTATGCCGGTTGTTAATTTGATTCAGCATGTCAAACACGCTTCACGAGAAGATAAACGATATCGATTTTTGAGCAAGCCGGCATACCGAATCTGCGTCAGTGAAGCGATAAAAAATCAGATAAAGATGCTGGCCGCCGGCCCTGTGGAAACCATTCCAAACGGAATCGATTTGACGCTGTTCCACGGTTCTCAAAATGGGCGTCAACAACATGGGTTGCTTATTCTGGGTAAGAAAAATCCTGAGTTAGGAAAGGCCCTTTACCAGGCGTTACAACAACGTGGTATTCAGGCAACGTTGATCATCCAATTTGTACCACAAGAGCAATTTGTAGATTTATTAAAACAACATGCCATTTTTGTGGGATTGCCCAATCGAACAGAGGGTTTTTATTTGCCCGCTCTTGAGGCCATGGCCTGTGGCTGTGCTGTGATTGTGTCCGATGCCGTTGGGAATAGGGATTTTTGTGTTCCCAATGAAACGGCATTGATGCCGGCTTATAACCATTTTGAAGAGACGCTTCACGCCATCTTGGTTTTACTGAATGACTTTACGTTACGTAAAAAATTGCAATACAATGGAATGAAAATGGCGGCAAACTACGGCCTCGACCGGGAGAGAGAAAGATTTTATGCCTTTTTAGACCGTTTTGGTCTGGTGTAATCTATTGCTGCCATTTGCTGCTTTTTGATTTTTAAAGCACTTTAACTTGAAGATATACTTGATTTTCCAATTATTATGAAAACAGAGCCATTTATTCAATACAAAGTTGATCCATCGCAACCGCTCAACATCGCCCTGATCGTCGGCTGCGCACGGTCGGGAACCAGCATTCTGGGCGAGCTGATTGCGTCGCATCCGGAGGTGGCGTACAAGCACGAAGCGCATGCCGTCTGGAACAAAGCCGGACTCGGCGTCAACGAGTCGCACCGGCTGACGGAAGCGCATGCCACGGACAAAGTCATCCGCAAAATCCGCAAGCGCTTTGCCGCTGAGATGGGCCAGGCGCGGCTGTTCGTGGAAAAATGCCCGCGCAGCATTTTGCGCATTCCGTTCATCCGCAAGGTTTTCCCGGAGGCCAAAATCATCCACATCGTGCGCGATGGCCGGGATGTGGCCTGTTCACTCCTGCCGGGTATCGGCGGCGACGAGTGGCGCCATTTGAAGCCGCCCAACTGGCAGGAGCTGTTCCAGAACGAGCGCGGCATCATGCGCTGCGCCCTCACCTGGAAAACCGTGATGGATATCGCCCTGCAGGATTTGCAGGAGGTGCCGCATCTTCTGGTGCGCTATGAAGACCTGGTGGCGCATCCGCAGGAAACCGCAAGCCGGCTGTTGAAATTTCTGGATTTGCCCGAGCACCCGGCGGTGTTCGACTTCTGCCGGCGGATTCAGAATCAAACCGAGGGATCGTATCAGGCGCAAAAGCAGGTGAAGTGGTTCCGCAACGACCATTCGGTGCGCATCGGCCGGTGGCGCGAAAACATGACCGCCGAGGAAGCTGAAAAGGTGAACACCCTGCTGCGACCGTTGCTGCAGCATTTCGGATACGAGGAAAACGAAACTCCATAACATCGAGGAAATCGCATGCAGAGAACCGTGGTTTTCGTCCTTTCCGCCAACTACAGCGGCTCGACCTGGCTGTCGCTATTGCTGGGCAGCCATTCGCAGGCGTTTTATGTGGGCGAGTTAAACAAGATGTTTCATGATGATCCGGTGCCCTGCCGGTTGTGCGAGGAACGCGGCGTGCCGTGCCCGGTGTTTCATGATGCTGATCGCATCAAGGCCAAAAACATCCACGATGCCGTGCTGCAGCGCACCGGCGCGAAGGTGCTGGTGGATAATTCCAAGACCCTGTCGTGGAGTCGCAAATTTTTAGCCGAGGAGCGGTTTCAGCGCAAATACATCCACCTGATTCGCGATCCGCGGGCCATTGCCTATTCGCTGCAGTTGCGCGACAAACCGATCAAGCTGGACAAGTGGGTGAAGAAAAACCGGGAAATCCGCGAATTTCTCGAAACCCATCATCTGGATTACCAGCAGGTGCTGTACAACGAGCTGGCGGAAAATATGGATGCCGAGCTCAAACGGTTGTGCGAATGGCTGGGACTCGAATACGAACCGGCGCAAAAAGCATACTGGAATGCCGAACACCACGGACCGGGACGCAACGGCGCCACGGCCGGCTTTTTACAGCAGTATGTGGCCTCGGATGCCCATTTCTATGAGCAAAACAAGCAGCGCAATTTTCATGATCTGCGCTGGAAAACCCAGTTGAGCGCAGAAAACCGGCAGGCCATTCGCGAGCATGCCGGCCTGCAGACGTTTCTCCATGATTTCGGCCTGGAATTCGATGAGAATGGGCTGCGGCCCCGGACCACTCAGTCGGAGATGACCGCCGCGGACTGAGCTTATGATGGGGCAAGCGATTCAACCAACCCAATGAGGACAAATCAGCATATGGAACGGATGACCGAAAAACAGACCGGCGCATTGCGAGAGGATCCGGTGATCTTGCTCGGCATGCACCATTCCGGCACGTCAATTCTGGCGCGTGTTTTGCATATGAATGGCATCTTCATGCACCCGACCATGCACCATTACGAATCCAAGCTATTTACCCGGCAGGTGAATGACCGGCTGATTTTTGAGGACGAAAGCCGCTGGGCGCAATTGCCCATCATGAGCGTCGATGAGGTGATGCAGAAGTATGATGTGGTGAAATCGTACCTGTCCGGGCGGGCCATGAAAAAGTTCATCGCCGCTGGATACGACGGCCGCAGTCGCTGGGGCTTCAAAGATCCGCGCACCTGCGTGACTCTGCCCCTGTTTTTGAAGCTGTATCCGCGCGCGCAGTTGCTGCACATCGTGCGCAACGCTGATGATGTGGCTGCATCGCTGGCAGAGAACGTCAAACAGGGAGTGGGGCAAATTCACGACCGCGCGCACTGGAAGGCCCTGCATGCGGCCTATGTGCAGCGCGCCCGCGAATTCGGCCGACAGCATTCGGACTATCTCGAAATCCGCTATGAGGATTTCTGTTTGCGGCCGGTGGAGATCATGCAGCAGGTGTTCGCGTTTCTGCGGGAACCGTTGCAAAACGCCACAAAAGCCTTTTTGCAAGAGAACATCTACACGCATCGAATCAATATCGCATAGGTTGTTCACGCAGCAAAGGAGAGAAGCACAACGATGATGAAGAGCATCCCGCACGGAGGACGATTGATCGATCGAGTTTTGCGCGGCGAAGAGCGCGACGAGGCTTTGCAAAAGGCCAGAACCCTGAAAACCATTCCGCTCAATGCGGTCAATATTGCTGATCTGGAAATGATCGCTATCGGCGCCATGAGCCCGCTGACCGGCTTAATGACCCGCGATGATTACGACAGCGTGGTGTCCGACATGCGTTTGCACGATGGCCTGGTATGGTCGCTGCCCATCACCCTGGCGGTGGCGTCGGACATCGCGGATGGCATTCGCGAAGGCGAAGAGGTCGCCCTGGTGGAGTATCCGGCGTCGTCCGCCGAATCGGACGGCCATGTGCTGGCGATCATGCGTGTCGAAGAAAAATTCACGTACGATTGCGAGAAAGAAGCGCGCGAAGTGTACAAAACCACCGACACGGCCCACCCGGGGGTGGCGCGGCTGATGGCGCAGGGCAGCGTGTATCTTGGCGGCGAGATCTGGCTGGTGAACCGGCCGGCGAACCGCACGTTTCCCGAGTACCGCAAGGATCCGGCTGAAACGCGCCGGATTTTTAAGGAGCGCGGCTGGAAAACGGTGGTCGGCTTTCAAACCCGCAATCCCATCCACCGGGCGCATGAGTACATCCAGAAATGTGCCATGGAAATCGTCGATGGCCTGCTGCTGCACCCGCTGGTGGGTGAGACCAAGAAAGACGACATTTCCGCCGAACTGCGCATGCAAAGCTACCGCCTGCTGCTGGACAACTATTATCCGGCCGAACGGGTGGTGTTGAGCGTATTCCCGGCGGCCATGCGCTATGCCGGACCGCGCGAGGCCATTTTCCACGCCCTGTGCCGCAAAAACTATGGCTGCACTCACTTCATCGTCGGCCGCGATCATGCCGGCGTGGGCAATTATTATGGCACCTACGATGCGCAGAAAATTTTCGAACAATTCTCGCCGGATGAAATCGGTATCACGCCGCTGCGTTTCGAGCACTCGTTTTTCTGCCGCAAATGCGATGCGGTGGTGACGCAAAAGACCTGCCCGCATGATCGTGAACATCATGTGGTGCTCTCCGGCACGCAGGTGCGGCAGATGCTGGCCAAGGGCGAGCCGCCGCCGCCCGAATTCACCCGGCCGGAAGTGGCGGAGATTCTCATAAAAGGCATAAAAATTCACCAGCCGGCCGATGATGGGCCACCACAAACATCGAAACAAGACAGCCGTTTGTGAACGGGGGGATAGCGGCGAATCGGAGGGCATTCGCGGTTTCCATGCGGTTGCAGCCGGACACCGCCTGGATTGAGCCTTGCCGGAAAGTTAATAGAATGATCTGCTTTGAATGGATGTTTGGTGAGGCTATTATTTCTTTTAAAAATAAATTGTTATCGATAATAATAAATTCTGCAGAAATTCATGAATAACGGTATTTTAGAGAGAACCTCGAGGCAGAAAAGGAGCCAAAATGAATAACGACGTACGCGCATGCACGATCTGGATGACAGGGCTGTCCGGAGCCGGAAAATCCACCATTGCCAGTTTCCTTGCGCCCATGCTGCGGGAACGCGGCTGCAAGGTGGAAGTGCTGGATGGGGACGTGGTTCGCACCAACCTGAGCAAGGGACTGGGCTTTTCCAAAGAGGATCGGGATACCAACATCCGCCGAATCGGGTTTGTCTGCCATTTGCTCACCCGCAACGGCGTATTTGCCATTGCCGCGGCCATTTCGCCGTACAAGGCGGTGCGTGAGGAGAACCGGCACCTGATCAAGAACTTTGTCGAAGTGTATGTCAAGGCATCGCTGGAAGAGTGCATCCGCCGCGATGTGAAGGGGCTGTACAAAAAGGCCCTTGCCGGGGAAATCAAGGCGTTTACCGGAGTGAGCGATCCGTATGAGCCGCCGGACCATCCCGAGGTGATTTGCGACACCGAAAAAGAAACACCGCAGGAAAGCGCCGAGAAAATCATTCAGAAGCTGGAAGAACTGGGCTATTTGCCGGTGGACGGCAAAGCGGCCATCGCCGAGGAAAACCGCCGCGCCAGCGAAACGTTTTAGCATAATTGATCGGACCCACAGCAGCGGATTTGGCAGCCATGAATATCGCCTACATCAGCGCCGATTTCGGCGTTCACATTTTCGGCTACAAGGGCGCGTCGATCCATGCGCGCGAGATGATCCGGGCCTTTCGCAAAGCCGGGCATCGCGTGCATGTGATTTCTTCGGCCATGACCGACGGCAAGAAAAAGAAGCTCGACGCCCGTCCGGAGGATTTCCGGCAGTTCGAGGCCTACCGCGCCCTCATGGCCGATACCGGCCAAAACGGACACGCCGGGGAGCTGTGCTTTTATCCGGCCACGCCCTCGGAGGAGCTACTGAGCTTCATCCGGGCGTTGGAACAACTGGACCGGTTCATCGGCGGCAAGACCCGCATCCGGCAGGAAATCCGCAATCTGCTGTTCAATCTCGATCTGTACCAGACCGCGCTGACGGTTTTTCGCGAGCAAGCCATTGATTTTGTGTACGAGCGCTATTCGCTGTTCAGCCTGGCGGGAATCCGGCTGGCACGGGAGCTCGGTGTGCCGCATCTTCTGGAAGTGAACGCGCCGCTGGCCTACGAGCAGGAAAAAATGCGCGGGCTCGAGATGAAAGACCTGGCTCGTTCTCTGGAAGCGCAGATATTCCGCGAGACCGATGGGCTGCTGGTGGTTTCAAACACGCTCGCCGAATACGCCCGCGAGTGCGGCGTGCCGGAGGAGCGCATCACCGTGCTGCCCAACGGCGTCGATGTGCAGGTGTTTTCCGATGACCTTTCCGGCGAACCGGTGCGGCAGCAATTCGGTCTTGCCGGGAAAGCCATCATCGGGTTTGTGGGCAGCCTCAAGCCCTGGCACGGCACCGAGAGCCTGTTACAGGCGTTCGGCCGGCTGCACTGCGACTTCCCGCAGGCGCATCTGCTCATCGTCGGCGACGGCCCCATGCGCGGGACCCTGGAAACCATGGCGGATGAGCAGGGCTTTGCCGACCGCGTGACCTTCACCGGCAAGGTGCAGTACCGCGACATTCCACAGTTCATCGCCGCCATGGATATCGCCACGGCGCCGTACATCCCGCACGAAAATTTCTATTTTTCGCCCATCAAAATTTTCGAGTATATGGCCGTCGGCAAGCCGGTCGTGGCTGGAGGCATCGGGCAGGTGAACGACATCGTGGCGCATGGCGAAAACGGCCTGCTATATGAGCCGGGCAACGTGGAGCAACTG
The DNA here is from genome assembly GCA_015491485.1 of Candidatus Zhuqueibacterota bacterium. Taxonomy (GTDB): domain Bacteria; phylum Zhuqueibacterota; class Zhuqueibacteria; order Zhuqueibacterales; family Geothermadaptataceae; genus Hydrothermovivens. The sequence continues at coordinate 12,438 of WFVT01000155.1, read as the reverse complement.
GCCGAAGCGCTGCGCACCTTGCTGGCCGATGCGGAACTGCGGCGCACCATGGGCCGGCGCGGCCGCGAGTGGGTGGCGCGGGAACGGACATGGGACCGCAATGCTGCCGCGGTGCTGGAGCTGGCGCAGCAACTGGCAGCCGCGAAACAGGCGGCGGTGCCGTCATAACGTTCGCAACGGCCTGCGCGAACGATGGACACGAGTTCAGGAGCAAACGCATGGCACGAAATCGGAGTCTGGCTGAGGTCAACTATAAAATTTCGAAGACGTACGATCTGCTGCAGCGGACGCTGACCGGGCTTTTGGAACGGCGGACGCCGGCGCGCGTGCTGGAAGTGGGGTTCGGCGAGGGCCGCGCCCTGCTGGAATTTGCCTGGCAATTCCGCAGCCAACCGGTGGCGTTTTTCGGGGTGGACAAAAAGCAGGAACCGCCGGTGCAATGCCGCGATGATCTGGCCAAAATGGCGCTGGAATTCGGCGTCTGTCTGCCGGATGAGCTGGGGCAGTTGCGGCTGCCGCATATCGACTTCTACGATGCCACCGAGCTCCGGTTCCCGGATGAGCATTTCGATCTTATTTACTCGGCGGTGACCGTGCGCTTCATCCCGGACAAGGCGCGGTTCCTGGAAGAAGTGTGCCGGGTGCTGCGGCCGGGCGGGGTCGCGTATCTGCACATCGGGCAGAAAAACTGGGATTATCCATACAGTCAGGCTTTGCCAGAAATCCATTTAACGCCGTACAACAGCCGGTTTGTACTCAAATATGGAGGTGAGTTAATTCCGCTGCCGGATTATCTGCAGCTGTTCGAAGGGGAAGTTTTTCGCTTTGAGTTTATTAACCGGCCGCGGTGTGTGCTGAAAGTGGAAAAGCGCCGTTCCGGTCGGTTGGATTTGCAATTGCAATGGAATGATACGTACAGCATGTCCATGAAGGCATTGCCGTATCGGCATAAATCGGGGAAAATTCAGGGAGGATTCCGGAGCGTATATGATATTCCGGAAGAAAACTACCGCCGCCTGATCGGACTCGGGCGGATACATCCTGAAACGCTGCGAAAGGACTCGCCGCAGGAAAGCCCCCTCATTTGACCTTTTCAGGAAAAGTCGTTCATTAACCCAAGAGAATTGATGCGAATTTGTCTGGTAACGGGACAATACCCGCCGCAGATCGGCGGCGTGGGCCATTCGGCGCACCGTGTTGCCAATATGCTGGCCGGGCGCGGAGTGGATGTACATGTGGTGCATTTTCAAAAGCATCCGGAGCCGCTGCCGTTGGATGAAAGCCATACCAGCGTTGATGAAGACGGCATCCGGGTGCACCGCGTGAAGGTGTTCCACGAAGGCCTGCGGGAAGACTGCGCCCACAGCGAGGCGGAGGTGTTGACCCGCTACAACCGCGAAATGTTTCAGGCGCTGGATCATTTTCAGCGGCAGTATGATTTCGATCTGCTGCACGGATTTTTTCTGTATCCGGCGGCGTTCATTGCCGGCATGGTGGCGCGCGCCCACGGCAAAAAGTGCATCGCCTCGATTCGCGGCAACGATGTCGGAAAATATGTGTTCGATCCGCTGCGGTTGCCGTTTGTGCGCCAGGCGCTGGAAAATGCCGATTTCGTGACCTCGGTGGCCACCAATTTGATCGAGCTGGCCGACCGCGCCGTGACGCCCATCGCCGGCAAAGCGCGCACGATTTTGAACTCCATCGACCGGCGCAAGCTGCGCGTCACCTTCAAACCGGACATGCCGGTACGCGGATTGGTGATCGGGACGACGGGTTTGTTCCGCTACAAAAAAGGTCTGATTTATCTTTTTAAAGCGCTGGCGCAGCTCGATGGCGAATTGGAATACACGCTGCTGCTGGCGGGCGATTTTTTCAAGCCGGAAGACCGCGAGCCGCATTTGCAGGCGCTGGAGCACCTTGGCCTGGACCGGCGGACCGTGATCACCGGCCGGATTCCGGCGGACGAAATGGCCAATTACTTACAGCTATTTGACATCCTGGTGTATCCATCGCTGTATTCCGAGGGCTGCCCGCTGTCCATGATGGAAGCGATGGCCATGCAAAAGGCCATCATCGCCAGCCGGGCGGGCGCCATTCCGGAACTGATCCGGGATCATGAGAACGGCATCCTGGTCGATCCCGGCGACTCGGCGGCGATTGCGCGCGCCATTCGTGAGATGGCCGCGGACGAATCGTTGCGGCGCCGGCTGGCCGAAAACGCGGCCCGTACGATGGATGAGCTCAGCAATGAGCGGGAGCTCCAGGAGTGGCTCTCGGTGTATGAAACAGTACTGGAGCGTAAACTCATTTAGGCGGAGATATGGCAAAAGGATTCACAATTTCAGGACCTCAGGCGGCCGCCGTGCAGCCGGAGTGGTTGAAGGAGCGGCTGTCAGAAAAACTGCTGTTTAACCATACCAACGGCTACCGGCTCGAAACCATCAAGGTTCGAAACGTGTGGGAAACGTCCAAGCGCACCACCATTCTTTATGATATGGTTTTCGCCAATGGCGGCGAAAAGCGGCGGCAGATGTATGTGGGCAGTTTAGTGCCGGATGGCAAATTGGCGAAAGAGCAGGGGGCATTCGAAAAACATGCAGTCAGTGCACCGCCCTGGGGGCCGGCAGTGACCACGCTGCCGGAAATCAATCTGGTGCTGGCCAGCTTCCCCAGCGACCGCAAAATGGCTCTGTTGCGCGCAGACGATGTCCTGGGGTGGCTGCGGCGACATCCAGATTTGATGCCGTGGCAGCACTCACCACAACCCGGGATGGAGGATTGGCGCTGTGAGATCGACGTGCTGAAATATGTTCCGGCGAAACGGTTTACGGCTCTGTGCCGGGTGCATTATCCGCATGAAGACGGCAATTGGCGGACGTTTTTACTGGTGGCCAAACAGCTCAATGAGCCCCAGAAGGCCCGGCAGTCGTGCAATAACCTGAAACAGCTCAACCGCGAGCTGACGCGGATTTATGAAACCCTGCGAAGCGAAACATCGAATCCGGAGCCGCCCGAGTTTGTCATCCCGAAGGCATACGGCGTTTTGGATTCGCGCAGCACCGCGTTTATTGAATACATCCCGGGTGACAATCTAAAACAGTTGCTCCCCCAGATCGAAATCGATCCGGTATTTACGCAGGTTGGGGGGCTGTTGGCCGTGTTCCATCGTCTGGAAAAACGGGTTCGCAAGCAGGTTACTCTTCGAAATGAAATTGCTGAAGTGCGGCTGGCTCTGGACACTGTGATCGATGCACTGCCGGAACTGGAGCAGCGGCTCATGCGGTTTTATCATGAATTCCGAAGAACCGTGACGGTTGAGGATGCGCCCGAGGTGCTGTTGCATGGGTCATTTCGGCTGAACCACATCTTTCATACAGGTGAGCGCCTTGCGCTGTTGGACCTCGACAGTCTGCGTATGGGCCATCCGGCGTACGACTTGGCGAACTTCCTGTCGTCGCTGTATTATCTGGAAGCGCAAGAAAAGATAACGCCGGAAGTCCGTTCAGCCATCGGATCCGCATTTTTAAAGGGCTACAACGATTGGGCGGCCAATGCGCCTTCGCCGAATAGTGTGCTGTGGTTTTTAAGTAGTTTGCTGATGAACAAGCAGGCATACAAATACGTCACCCATCAACATGGCGATCGCGGCTACAAAGTGCTGCGCATGCTGGGGCTGGCGGAACGCTGCCTGCAACTGACCGCTTCACTGCCGCCTTCGATCCGGCAATTGACCGATTTAACGGCTGTTTTACCATAATGCTATTTCTCTGAGATGCTCAATCGGGTGGGAAGATGAAAGGGAGTTCGTCAAAACTGACGCGCCTGCTATTTCTATCCGGCAAACGCAATGAGCTGGGCATGGCGCTGGTGTTTCTGGCGCTGATCCTGGTTCCGAGCGCTTTGCTGGGATATTTAAGCTGGCGAGCCTTACAGAGCGAAAAGCTGCTGGCGGAAGAGCGGCTGGCGAAAAGTTATCAGCGGTATGCCCGCCTGGCCGCCCGTAAAATCAATGAGGAATTGGAAGATCTCAAAGACCGTTGGCTGAAAACCCTGAAGCGGTTTCAAAAACAGACCCGCGGCAATCCGACTGCGGAAGATTTCGACCGGCTGATCGCCGCGCAACCGTTGATTACCGGATGCTTTTATCTGTCGGCACCGGGCCGGGTGGAGTATCCGCCCAACATGGTTGTTCGTGAAGGGTTGTCTCCGGCGCCATGGGAACAGGATGCTTTTGTCCGCGAGCACGAAATTTTCAGTCAACTTGCGGCGCAGGGGGAGGATCTGGAATATCAGAAAGGTAACCTCGATGGCGCCATTTTGAAATACCGCCGCATTTTAGAAACGGTTCAGCGGCCGCAATTGCAGGCGATGGCGCTGAGCTATATCGGGCGGGCGTATTTGAAAAAAGGCGAGCTGCAAAAGGCCATCGAGGTGCACCGGCAGCTCTTGCGCGACTATCCCGAAGAGCGCGATCTGAACGACATGTATCTGCGTTTCCTGGCTCAATATCAGATCGCCGTGGCGCAGGAAAGCATGGGCCGGGATGAAGACGCCGTGCAAACGTTGATTCAGCTTGTGCAGGATATGTTCCAGCGCAGTGACGCCGTGAGCGTGGAACAGTATCAGTATTTTATGGAACAGGTGCGCATGCTGGCGCTCCGCCTGTTGTCGTCCAATCAGTTATCGCGGCCGGATTATTACCGTGAGCTGTTCCGCGCTTTTGCAGAAAAAAACAAGAAACGGCTCAGCCAGAAATATTTTCTGGAAATTCTGGACCGGCGGCTGTACAAAGCGGTCGTGGAGCGCAAGCGGTACCGCTCCCGCATGTATTTTATTTCCAATGAAACCGTCAATGAGCCGTATTTGCTCGGATACCGCTTTTTGCCCGGTCCAAGTCGCCGGTATGTCGGCGGAATTATCGGGCTTACCTTCGATATTCAAAAGTTGGGCAACAATCTGTTGCCCCGGGTGCTTACGGATACGGATGTGGGCGAAAGCGTGATTGTCGCCATTTTGAATAGCAAAAACGAGGTAGTGTTCGCATCGGAGCCGGTGCGGGGACAGCTCATTGCCACGCAGCCGCTGAAGCGCCCGTTTTCCTTTTGGCAGGTCGGCTTGTATGTGGATGAAACTCTGGCGCCTAACCAGCGGTTCAGCTACCGCACCGCCTTGGGCCTGTGGCTGATTACGGTGCTCATGCTCAGTATTTTGCTCGGCGCGATCATTTTCGTGCGCCGCGCCATGCGCGAGGCGTATCTCTCGCGGCTCAAATCGAATTTTGTCTCCAATGTGTCGCATGAGCTGCGGACGCCGATCGCCTCAATCAAAATGCTGTCTGAGCTGATGGAGATGCAAAGTCCGCCGGCAACAACCGGCTCGGCGCGCAAAAACCGGCAGTATTTGCAGGTGATCCAGCGCGAGTGCGAGCGGCTTTCGAGGCTGATCGACAACGTGCTCGATTTCGCCAAAATCGAAAAGGGCATGAAGTCGTATCAGTTCCGCCTCGAACAGCCGGATGAGGTGCTGCAGATGGCGGTGGAAAGTTTCCGGCCCCACGCCGATGTCAACGGCTTTCAGATCCGCACGGACATTACGCCGCTGCCGCCGGCCATGATCGACCGTGACGCCATCGCCCAGGTGATGCTCAATCTGCTTACCAATGCCGTGAAATACAGCCGGGATGACAAAATCATCGATGTTCGTGCATTTCTGCAAGGAAAGGAAATCGTGGTGGAGGTGCAGGATCGCGGCATCGGCATCCCGGAACACGAAATCCCGAAAATTTTTGATGATTTTTACCGGGTGGATCAGCGATTGAACACGCAGACGCAGGGAGGCATGGGACTGGGCTTGACCCTGGTGCGACACATCGTCGAAGCCCACGGCGGTAAGGTAGAAGTCGAAAGCGAAGTGGGCGTCGGCTCCACGTTCCGCTTCACGTTGCCGTCACAGCAAGCGAAAAATCCGTCCGATCCGCAAAGGGGAGTTGCATCGGATCAAGATCAACATGAACCTCAAAAAGCGGTGAGTGTGTCATGAAAAAAATTCTCATCGTCGAAGATGATGCGGCCATTGTACTCGGCCTGGAAGATGCCATTCAGTCCGAAGGTTACGAAACGCGGATCGCCCGCACCGGGCAGGAAGGCCTGCGAACCATATTCGATTGGAAGCCCGATCTGATCGTTCTCGATATCATGCTGCCGGGTATGAGCGGTTTCGAGATTTGCAAACGCATCCGCGACAAGCAGGTGATGACTCCGGTCATTATGTTGACCTCGAAAAACGAGGAAACCGACAAAGTGCTGGGGCTGGAGCTCGGCGCCGACGATTACGTCACCAAACCGTTCAGTCTGCGGGAATTGTTGGCGCGCATCAAGGCGCATTTGCGCCGCGAGGAGGCCAGCACGCCGAAAAACGACGAAGCCGCCATTCCCGAGGACAAATTCACGTTCGGCGATGTCGTAGTCGATTTCAAGCGGCACGAGGTGTACAAAAACGGCGTGCTGCAGGACATGACACACAAAGAGTTCCAGTTGCTCGAGTATTTCCTCAAGCATCCGGGTGAAGTGCTCACCCGCGACCGGCTGCTGGAAAAAATCTGGGGCTACGATGTGTACCCCACCACGCGCACGGTGGACAACCACGTGTTGCGGTTGCGCAAGCACATTGAACCCAATCCCGAAAATCCGGTGTACATCAAAACCATCCGCGGCGCCGGATATTTGTTTGAACTGAACGGATACGCTTCCCGAGGACAAAATTCATGAGGACGAAGACCGAAACGATGCATGATCCCGAGTCGATGACCCTCTCTGGCGCGCTGCCATCGCTTGCGGAAGACGTCGTGGATGTGGCCATGCACGGCGTGCGGCTGCGACTACAGTCGAATCACCGGCCGTTGCTGGAATACGCGCGCAACCATTTATCCACCCTGGCGGGCCGATTGGAGCCGCCGTTTCACCTGCAGGTGCGCGCCTACTGGCTGCGCGGGCAGTGGAATCCGGACTCGCATCCGTTCCCGGCCAATGGCAATCTCAGCATTCTCGGCAAGCGCATGGCCGGGCAGAAGAACGAATTGATCTGGCGCAACACCCTGAAAATGAAGGGGCTGCAACTGCGCTTCAGCCGAAACCGGGATAACACATACACCTTCGACGTGGTGTATTATTTCAACCCTAAAAAGGAAAAGCTGGATCGTCTGCCCGAGTACGAATACAAGAAATATTTCAGCCTCATGAGCTACATGGTGTACTATCCCCTGATGTGGTATCTGGAACGCGAGCGGGGGATGGTGCCGCTGCATGCCTCGGCCCTGCAGCACGACCGGGGCGCGATTCTCATCGGCGGCCTCGGTGGCGTGGGCAAAACCACCACCTGCGTGGCGCTCATGCAGCTCGCCGGTCTGCGGCTCATTGCGGAAAACATCGTGTTCACCGATGGCGAGGCGATTTATCCGTGCTACGAGCCCATCCGGCTGGATGAGGATAGCCTGGGCATGTTGCGGAATTCGCGCCAGAAACTGGTGCCCATGGCCTTTCCCGATGGTCTGAAAGAAAAATGGCTTTTTCATTACCACACGGCGGAACTGCCGCAGCAGGTGCCGCCGGCGGCGGTGTTCCTGCCGGTGTTTGCCAGCGGGCATGGTGCCACGGCGGTGGCGCCGGAAATCGCCGCGGAACAGATGATCAACATGAACCGGTTGACTCGCGAACTGGATGATTATGAGTGGTACGCGGCGGCGCTGAACATGATCTGGCCGCAGCCGGGCCTGGCCGCCCGCCGCGCGCAGACCGTGGCACGTTGCTTTTCGCGCGTGCCCTGCTACGAGCTGATCATCGACCGCCGCGCCGGATTGCAGGCGGTCGTGGAAGACATTGTGCAGCAGGTGTGACTCGCCCGTGAAGATCGCGACGCAATTCATGGTGATCCCGAAAGAGATATGACGACCGACAACGCTGGAGATACACCCACGATGATCGAACCGATTGAAATTCCATCGCGCAACGGCGCGGTGCCGATTCGCTTTTTTTTATCGCAAACCATGCTGCCGGATGACCTGACCCGGCACCAGTTGCAACGGCTGGCGTCGGCCGAGGGCCTGGTGTCGCACGTGGCGGTGCTGCCAGATATCCACCGCAAGCACCGCAACATCAGCCCGACGGGAACGGCCGTGGCCACGCGAAACACCCTGTTACCGCGAGCCGTGGATACCGGCATTTGCTGCGGCATGCGCATGTTCAAGACCGGCATCCCCGCCGGTGAAATGTCCCCGGACCGGCTCGACCGGCTGTTTGCCGAGATTCAGAAAACGATACCGGTGCTGTTTCATGAAGAAGATGTGCTGAGCAAGGACGAGGTGCTCGATGTCCTGCTGCATGGCGGCCGCTGGGCCATCCGGCGGTTTGGGCTGTCGGAAGCGGAGCTGGATTTCATCGAGGATGGCGGCGTGTTTTTTACCGATGCGCCTTCGGTGGAACGGCTGGTTGCGGCCATGCCCAAAAAATCGCTCAAAAAGGGCCGCAAATGCTTCGGCACCATCGGCGACGGCAATCATTTTCTCGAACTGCAGGAAATAGTGGAGATTCTTGATTCTGAGGCCGCGCAGTGGCTCGGGCTGGAAAAAGGGGAGACGATGTTCATGCTGCACACCGGCTCCCGCAGCGTCGGCAGCAAAATGATGAAGCATTATTTGAAAGAATTCGAATCTCAACTGGGCGTGAACGGCGAGCACATCTGGGCGGTCGATGCCGATTCCGAAATGGGCCGAAATTATGCCATGGCCATAGCGGCGGCGTGCAATTTCGGCTTCGCCAATCGCATGGCCATCACCGAGCAGGTGCGCGCCGCGGTGCGGGCCGTCTTTGCCGATGATTCGCTCGACCTGCCCCTGCTGTATGACTGCGCGCACGTCAGCATCAAAAACGAACGATGGAACGGCGACCCGGTGTTGGTGCACCGCCATGGGGCCAGCCGGGCGTTGCCGGCCAGCCGGATGGCCGATCATCCGGTGTTTGCCCGAACCGGTCAGCCCGTGCCCATTCCGGGCTCCATGGGCCACGACTCGTACATCGGCGTGGCGGATGAGGGCGCCGAACGCACGTTCTTTTCCGTGAACCATGGCGCCGGCCGCGTGCTGGATAAGCCCGAAGCGGTGCAGCAGTACACCGAAGCCGATGTGGAGCAGGAAATGCGCCGCAAAAATATCCGGCTGTACCGCTACGGTTCGGACAACATTGCCGAGCAGGCGCCTGGATCGTTCAAGAATATTACTCGGGTGATCGAAGCCATGCAAGCCCTGCGCCTGGCGCGGCCGGTGGTGCGCCTGCGTCCCCTGGCGGTCCTGAAAGGATGAACGATATGGCCAATGGAGATGCAATGAAATATGCCTATTGCGTGGTCGGCTGGCACTTCATGGAGCCGTTCTTCCGGCGGCTGTATGAAGACCCCGCCGACAAATACATTATCAGCCACCGCGATGAAGATTTCGTGCGCCGGCAACCGGTCTTCCCGCTGATACGCGATGATGTGTATTATTGCGAAAACCGCGGCCTGGACTGGGGCGCGTACCACCAGTTCAATGAGATGGGCTATTACCGCCAGTACGACTTCGTGATTTACATTCACGATGACGTGATTATCAAAGACTTGAGGTTCGTTCAGGCCATTCAGGAGCGCTTCCGCGATCCGGCGCTAAAAGTGCTGGGCAACGGCCGCAACGGCAAAGATGCCGAGTTTTATTTTGGCAAATACCGGGACCGCATGTTTTTTCAGGATCGCGATGATTTCCTGGTGCGCACGGTGCGCGGCTCCTTCTTTGCCGCCAAAACCGACATTTTTGACGTGATCGGCAATTTCCCGGTGCACTGGAAGGCGAAGACCCTGAAAAAGGGCAACATTTCGCTGCGCAATTTCGCTTATCTGGTCACCAGGCATTTTGGCATCGAGAGCATCGGCTATTTGGATGATGAGCATTATCTGGAAACGCGTTATTTGATCGAATTGAAGCGCGGCGAAACGGCCACTGCCGACTCCCCGTTGCGTTAAGGTTTAACGCAGATTTTACACACCCCTGACCCGTCTGTGACACAAATTTCCGGCAATGTGGGTATAGTACAAAAGAATTCCGTTCGAATCCGAAACCTTCTGACAGGGCTGTTATGATGCCCGGGATGAACCAGCAAATTGCGGCTAAAACAGCGAAAATGAAAATGTTCAGATTCCTATGATGAGATTCCTTAAACGTTTGCATCATCCGGTAACATATATTGTTTTGTTGATTATTCTTGCAGAATGGTGGCTGCCCGGTCAGCTTTACCAGCCGCTGTCCAGCGACGAATTCTATGCCCGCAATCCGTATTTCAGGCGCAACTGGGATGAATACATCCGTGTGACCTCCCGGCATCGTGATCCAGAATTTCGTATTCTTTTGATCAGTAATTCACAGGGGGTGGGCCTGGAATACCCGGAAGAACAGATTTACACAACCTTGCTGCAAAAGTATCTCAATCACGCCACCAATGGCGGTCCAAAAGCCCGGCTCATCAACTGGTCGATTGTGGGGTTGCAGGCTCCGGAACTCGTGATGCTGTTGGCTCGGGCGCAGGAACTCGAGCCGCACCTCATTCTGTGCATTCTGGGCCCGACCGCGTTCAAGGAAAAAAGCTATATTTACGACGGCAAACCCACGCCTATCAGCATGTTCCCGAGTGATGTGCTGGCGCCGGTCTGGTTCTACCGCGATCGCCTGCCGGAATCGTTCCGGGAACATTATATCAAAAACATTCATTTTGTGTCCGGCCTGTTTTATCAGTACTGGCCCGGATACCGGTTAAAAGACCTCCCCCTGGCAAAATTGCTTCAGCAGGCGCGGTTTCTCGTGCCGTTTGTTCCGCCAACGCAGCGGTTCACCTGGCTGGCACGGCCGCTAAAACGGCAGCGGCTGAAAAAGCCCAAGAAAAAGAACTTTGCCGAAATGCCGCCGCATCCGGAGTTGCTGCGGATGACCCGGGAAGTTTCCGAACCCTTGCAAGCTCGCAAGATTTTCATTATGCAGCCGCATGGATTTGTGGTCACCCATGGGGAACAGGAATTTGCCAAAGCCATGAAAGATTCATTGAAGGCGGCAAACTGGGAATTCTGGGACATGTCATCGGCGGTGCCTTGGCAGGAGTTTCTCAAAGATGCGGCTCATTTTACCGAGGCCGGCCACCGGATTTTTGCGGACAGCCTGGCCGTGCGCCTCGATCCGATTATCAAAAGCGGCGATTTCACCCATCGTCTGGCAAAAGTTGAACGATGACCTTCCGGGCATGTTGATCGAATAAGGAGTCGGGTTCCCATGCTATTCACGAGTTTCGAGTATTTGATTTTGCTTGTGGTGACCTTTGCCGTCTATTACTTGCTTCCGTGGCGGCTACGCATCATCATGATTCTTGTGGCCAGTTATATTTTTTACAGCTACTGGGAACCGTACTATGCCATCATCATCGCCGTGACCACACTGGTGGATTATTTCGCGGCGATGTTTATCGATCAATCGGACAATCCCCGGACCCGCAAGGCGCTTTTGTGGACGAGCGTCGTGGCCAATCTGGGAATGCTGGGCTATTTCAAATACACCAATTTTGCCCTGGACACGCTGCGTCCGTTGCTGGCCAAAATCGGGCTGGATACGCCGTCCATCAATGTGATCCTGCCCATCGGCATCTCCTTTTACACGTTTCAGGAGATGAGCTACACCATCGATGTGTACCGAAGAAAATACAAGCCGACGAAGGATTTGATTCTTTTTTCCACCTATGTGAGCTTCTTCCCACAACTGGTGGCCGGGCCGATCGAGCGCGCCCACGGCCTTCTGGAGCAGCTCAAAAAGCTGCAAAAATTTGATTTCAACAAAATTTGCAGCGGCGTCGGGCTGATTTTTATTGGCCTGGCTAAAAAATTGATTATTGCCGATCGCCTGTTCTTCTTTTCGCTGCCGAAATTCCAGCAGCCCTATTTGTACGATAGTTTCGAACTGACGGTGTCCATGTTCCTGGCGGCCATTGCCCTGTACCTCGATTTCGGTGCCTATACCGATATCGCCCGCGGTAGCGCGCGCATGCTGGGCATCGAGCTGAGCCGTAATTTCTGGTTTCCGTTCGCGGCTAAAAATCCATCCGAATACTGGCAGCGCTGGCACATGACCCTGACCAACTGGATCCGCGATTACGTATTCATTTCGTTAGGCGGCACGCGCCACCGGGCCCGCGCTAAAACCATATTCAACCTGCTATTTGCCATGGCGCTGGTTGGCCTGTGGCACGGCGCTTCGTGGAAGTTCGTGCTCTGGGGCGTTGGCATGGGACTGGCGCTGGTGGTGTATTTCGTGCTCCGACTGACGCTGTTCCGCGGCAAAAAGCGCGCGCCCTCCAAACCGGTTGCAATGCTCGGCTGGCT
>WFVT01000154.1 GCA_015491485.1 Candidatus Zhuqueibacterota bacterium | reverse complement strand
TGTATGCCAAATATCTCAACGACAAAAATATTTTTTATCTTCCCATCCCTCTGCAGAACCCGGATTCACCCAGGCCGCTGCCCGGATTTGATCCCCGCTACGGCACCCTGACTGGCCTGGCATTGAATCCGGGGGAATTCCCCACACCGACCGGTGATGTCATCCGGCGCGATATCCGTGACGGCATCCATCCCGTTCTCGGATCGGTGAGCGGCGAGGTGTATTACAAATTTCAAAACGGATGGGAAATCAAAAACACCTGGCGGTACATGGAAACCGACCTGCAGTTTAATGCCATTTTTTCCCTCGACAGCCCGTTTCCCGCCGATGAATTCGCCGAACGCGTTAAGCAGTTGACCCCCGGAAACGGGTTCGTCTCCTGGGAATACCGGGACGCCACCACGGGTGAGCGGATTCACAATCCTCTCACCATGAATCAGAACGGCCTGGTCGCCCGTTCCGGCTGGTGGTCGGTCTCCAAACCGCTGCGAAATTTGATCAATCAGGTGCAAATTCAGCGCAGCAGCGATGATCACGTTTCCACGTTCGGACTGTATTTCAGCCGCTACCACGCCAACGACTTCTGGTACTGGCAGAATGTGCTCACCGAGGTCAAGAATGCACCGCGCAAGCTGGATCTGGTCGGCATCCGTGCCAGCGGGGAAGAAGTGTTTATGACCAAAAACGGGTTCGAACAGTTCGGCACTTTCTATCTCAACGCACGCAATCGGGCGAACGTGCTGGCGTTTTATGTCACCGAGGAATGGCAGGCCACGGCGCCGCTGCGCCTCGATGCCGGCTTCCGTTACGAGTACGCCAATTTCGCGGGCAAAGTCGAAAACACGCGCAACGATTATATGATCCCCGGTGCCACCACCCCGGCTGAGAAGGGCGTGATGTACGGCGATGGGACTTATCGCTCGTATCAGTACGGACTCAACGCCTGGGCATTCTCCATGGGGGCAAACTATAATTTCAACAAAAACCTGGCGACTTACGTGCGGGCAAGCCGCGGTTTTCGGATGCCGGATTTTGACCACTGGAATTTCATCAGCGCCTCTCAGCCCGTTGAAATCCAAAAAGGCGAAACGCAGCGCGTCATCCAACTGGAGGGGGGCATGAAGCTGGGCCTGCCGAACCTTGGGCTGTTTGCCTCCGTTTTCTCGATCCATCTCGACCGCATTCCGTTTTTTGATGAAGTCATAGAGCGCGGAAAAATCAAGCGGCTGACTCGCTTTGCCCGCAGTGTGACCACGGGGCTTGAACTCGAAACCAAATGGTATCCTGCCCGATGGCTGGAATTCAACCTGATCGGCACCTATCAATCGCCCAGGTTAAAAAATATGATTTTTAAGCGGGTGGAAGAGCCGACCGGACGGATATCAACCCTGAACTTCGAAGGGAATCAGGTGCGGCGTATTCCCCGTCTTCTGCTTGATTTCAGAACGATGGTTTCATTCTGGAAACTGAAGCTTTATGCGGAATGGCAATACGTTGGTCGGCGGTTCGTGGACGATGCGAATACGGCTGTTTTGCCGGCTTATCACGTCGTGCATGCAGGGGCCACGTTCAAAATTCCCGGTGAGAAAATTGCGCTTTCTCTGAATGTGGCCAATCTAACCAACACCCTGGGTTTGACAGAAGGGAATCCGAGAGTGGAGCAGATCATTGCCAGCCGGAGGAAAAGTGTATTTATGGCGCGTCCCATTCTCGGCAGGACGGCCATGCTTTCACTGATGTACACGTTCCGCTGAAAAAAATCGGGCCGGCCAACAATTTTGGGGTCGGTCGGCCGGCCCATCCCAGTACTACTTTTGATCAGCCTGACGAGAGGCCAACCAAAAATAGGAAGGAGGGATACTATGGATACCAGTTAAACGAGCCTTTTTGCAAGAACCCGTTTAAAGGTACCATGTGAAGCCTGTATAATATAAGTGAGGAGGGATTTTCAATGAAACAAAAAATTGTCAAAACCATGCTATGTAGTATAAAATCGGTGTTGATGTTGCTGCTTTTACCGGTTTCTTTGTTAGCCCAACAAACCGGAAGTATTCGGGGGACGGTTTCCGACGCCGATGGCCCCATGGTCGGGGTGAATGTGTATCTGGAAGGAACCACGCTGGGCGCCGCCACGCGCTCCAATGGTGAATATGAAATTAAAAGAGTCCCGCCGGGCACCTATACCCTGGTGGCCAGCATGATCGGCTACAAAACCGAAAAACAGAGCGTCACGGTTGCCGCCGGAGAAACCGTAACCGTGAATTTCACCCTGGAACAGGACGTTCTGGAAATGGACGCCGTCGTGGTAACCGGTGTGCTGAATCCGGTTACCAAGCTGGAATCCAGTGTGGCCATTTCCACGGTTAACATTGAAGAAATCCGCTACCGTGCACCGCGCAACACCGCCGATTTGCTCAAAGCCATCCCCGGTTTTTACGTGGAAAGCTCCGGTGGGGAAGGCGGCAACAACCTGTTCGCCCGCGGCATCCCCGCAGACGGCAGTTTCCGCTATGTCTCTTTGCAGGAAGACGGCCTGCCCGTTTTTGAAAACGGCGAATTGATGTTCGGAAATGTGGATCTGTTCTATCGTGTGGATGAGACGGTTGAACGTATGGAGGCCGTACGGGGCGGCACCGCATCGATCTACGCCAGCAATGCCCCCGGCGGTATCATCAATTTCATCAGTAAAACCGGTGGC
Source organism: Candidatus Zhuqueibacterota bacterium (assembly GCA_015491485.1). GTDB lineage: Bacteria > Zhuqueibacterota > Zhuqueibacteria > Zhuqueibacterales > Geothermadaptataceae > Hydrothermovivens. The sequence goes on along the minus strand of WFVT01000154.1, from coordinate 7,510 downwards.
AGCACTTTTGAAGGGCTGGCCAAAGTAACCGTTGGGGATTACGGCCTGTACCGCGTGGATCTGAACGTCGGCGGACCCCTGTCGGAAAACTGGCGCTTCAATATCGGCGGGTTCTACCGCGTGGATGACGGTATCCGGCCTCCCGGCTTTACCGCCAATCAGGGCGGGCAGCTCAAAGGCAATTTTACACGGCTGATGGAAAAAGGTTATGTCCGCTTCAATTTCCGATTCCTGGACGATAAAAACATCTTTTATTTGCCCATTCCTCTGACCAATCCGAGCAAACCCACCGGCATCGCCGGCTTCGATCCCAATTACGGCACCATGACCAGTCTGGATATGAATTACCTCAGCGTGGGGACGCCAAAGGGGGACAGCTTCATTCGCCGGCTCGATAACGGCATGCATCCGCGGATCCGCACTCTGGGCGGCGAGCTGTATTACGAATTCGACAACGGCTGGAACCTGAAGAACGCCATGCGCTATACCGTGAATGACGAGGAGTTTAACGCCATTTTCTCCCTGGCTGATCCTTTATCGGCCACGGCATACGCTGAACAGCTTGTGGCGGCCAATGCTGACAAAGGCGTGGTGGGATACCGGTACAAATTCGCCCGCAGCGGAGAGGTCATCAGCGACCCGTCGCGGCTGAACGGCAACGGCCTGGTGGCCAACGTGGGCTGGTGGAATGTGTCGCTGCCCATGTCCAATTTCGCCAACGATTTGCGCCTGTCCAAATCCTTCGGCAAGCACAACCTGACTCTTGGGTTGTATCATACGGACTGGAAGGTCAACTCGGTCTGGTACTGGCATGACGTGCTGGCCGAAGTGCGCGGCGGCAAAAACACCCCGACCCGGGCGCTCGACCTGATTCTCCTCGATGCCAACGGCAACGAAGTGATTTCCGCCACCAAAAACGGCCTCAGCCGCATCGGCAGCTTCTATCAGGCTTACGGACTCGACGCCGTCTCGCGCGCTTTCTACATCAATGATGAATTCGCCGTGAATGAAGCGCTGCGGTTCGATGCCGGCCTGCGTTACGAATTTGGCCGTGTGAATGGATATGTTGAGAATCTGTCCTCGTTCAACCTGGGAGATACCACCACCCTGGCTGACGATAACGTCCTGTACGGCGATGGCACCTACCGCACTTACGAATTCAAGTACAACGAAATCGCCTGGTCCATCGGCGCCAATTATAAAGTTTCCGACGCTCTGGCCTTTTTCGGCCGTATCAGCGACGGATTCCGTACGCCCGACGACCAGCATTTCGTGTTCTTTGCGGAAGGATCGTACAAAGTCGAGCAGGTTTTTCAGTATGAAGGCGGTATTAAATATTCTTCTCCTAACCTGGCTCTGTTTGCCTCGCTGTTCGGCATTAACTTTAAAAACATCCCGTTCTCGGATGAAGTCGTCGAAAACGGGGAAATCAAGCGCGCCTTCCGGTTTGCCGACAGCCAGACCCTGGGCGCCGAGGTGGAGGTGATTCTTCAATTCGGCAACTTCGGGGTGGACATTACGGGAACGCTGCAAAATCCGGTTTACAAAAACTACCTCTTCTTCCGCTACGAGGATCCTTCCGCGCCGCCGACCAAGTTTGATTTTGACGGCAATCAGGTACGCCGGATTCCGAAAGTCTTTTTCGACATCCGACCCACCTACAAATTCAACAACCTGACTCTTTACGGCAGCTATCGCTATTTTGGCGAGCGGTTCGTCGATGATGCCAACAACAACAAATTACCGGCCTGGAGCGCCATCTACGCCGGTGCCACGTATGAATTCGGGAACTTCATCCTCAGCGTGAACGGCGCCAATTTGACCAATACCATCGGCCTCACCGAGGGCAATCCGCGGGCCGGGCAGATTATCGGCAATGTGAAAAACATCTACATGGCCCGCCCGATCATGGGCCGATCCTTCACGGCATCGCTGACCTTCAAATTTTAACCGGCGAAAACCCAGCAAGGCGGTGGAGTCGGAAACCTGAAGACGGCCACAGAGTCGGAAGCACCGGGCACCCAAGAGGTGCCCGGTGCTTCAATGATTAAACCGTGAGTTCCGGAACCAAAACGAGGAATCCCCAATATTCCATGCAAACGTTCGAACTGAGCTTGATCGACACCGCTATAGTGGTTCTCTATGCGGTCTTTGTCATTTTTTTGGGCTTGCGCCTCGCCAAAAAACACGAAAGTCCGGAAGAATACTTTCTCGGTGGTCGGGCGTTAACCTGGCCGCTGGTGGGCCTTTCCCTGTACGCATCCAACATGTCCAGCAGTAGCCTGGTCGGCCTCGCCGGAAGCGCCTACGGCACCGGCATCTCCGTGTACAATTACGAGTGGATGGCGACGGTGGTGCTGGTCATTTTTGCGATCTTTTTCTTACCGTATTATTTGCGCTCCCAGGTTTACACCATGCCCGAATTCCTCGAAAAGCGTTTTGACAGCCGATCCCGATACTATTTTTCGACGCTAACGATTATCTCCACCATTATTATCGATACGGCAGGGGCTCTCTATGCCGGTTCTCTCATCATCAAGCTGATTTTGCCGCAAATTCCGATCTGGCAATCCATGCTGGGATTGGCCCTGCTTGCCGGCTTTTACACCATCGCCGGCGGTCTCTCGGCTGTCGTCTATACAGACGCGATTCAAGCCGTTCTCCTGACGCTGGGAGCTATTTTGGTAGCCATTCTCGCCTTCATGAAAGTCGGTTCCTGGGAGGCGGTGACCGCTGTCACTCCAGAGCGGATGCTCAGTGTGATTCAGCCGCTGGATGATCCCTTTTTGCCGTGGCTGGGCTTAATTACCGGTGTGCCGGTGCTGGGATTTTACTTCTGGTGCACCAACCAGTTTATGGTCCAGCGGGTGCTGGGCGCCAAAAGCGTGGATCACGGCCGCTGGGGAGCGCTTTTGGCCGGACTGCTGAAATTGCCGGTCATCTTTTTCATGGTTCTGCCCGGCACCATGGCACGGGTCCTGTATCCTGACCTGCCCAATCCGGATCTGGTTTTCCCGACGTTGATGTTTGATCTGTTGCCGGTGGGCCTGTTGGGGCTGGTGGCTGCGGGCGTCCTGGCCGCCATCATGTCCAGTATCGATTCCACGCTCAACTCCGCCTCAACCCTGATTACCATGGATTTCTTTAAAAAATTACGCCCGCAAACCGATAACGAAACGTTGACCTGGGTGGGTAGAATATTTACGTTCATCTTCATGGTGCTTGCCGCCGCCTGGGCGCCCCAGATTCAAAAGTTTCCGTCGCTGTTTGCGTATTTGCAAAATGTGCTCGCTTTTGTCAGCCCGCCCATTGTCGCCTGTTTTCTGACCGGGCTGTTCTGGAAGCGCGCCAACGGCCACGGCGCGTTTGCCGCCCTCATGACCGGCTTCATCATCGGCGTTATCGGTATTTACATGATCGTGGCCGGATACGACAACTGGTTTACCCGCATCCATTTTCTTTACATGGCCGGAATCATGCTGGTGCTTTGTACTGCGATTATTGTTATTGTGAGCTTGCTCACCGCACCACCCGATCAAGAGAAAACACACGCCTACATCTGGACCAAAAACGTTTTTGATGAAGAAACCCGGACGCTTCAACAGGTGCCGTGGTATCAAAATTACCGCGTTCAATCTGCATTTCTATTGTTACTGACGGCAATTTTCGTGGCTCTTTTTTGGTGAAATCCGTGGGACCGAAAAGCATTTCAAGGCAGGAAGGTTACCAAAAAGCTCTTGATCTACTGCAGAAGGCCACCACACCGCACGGCATCCTCGCCAGCCCGGACGATACCGCCAATTACCGCCGTGTCTGGGCGCGTGACGGTGTCATCTGTGGCCTGGCCGGACTTCTGATCGGCAACGAGGCACTCACTGCCGGGCTCAAGGCCACCCTGACGACCCTGATCCGCACTCAGGGCCCGGACGGGCAAATCGCCAGCAATGTGAAAGTCGCGGAAAACGGCGATATTCTGGATGTCAGCTACGGAAGGATCTGCGGTAGGGTGGATACTATTTCCTGGTTTGTCATTGGTGCGTGCCAGTATCTGCAGCATCATGCAGATGGATCCCTTGCCGGTGAAGCGGAACCGGCCATGCAGCGCGGCCTGGACCTGCTCACCGCCTGGGAATTTAACCGCCGCGGACTGATTTATGTCCCCCAGTCCGGCAATTGGGCGGATGAGTACATCCTTCACGGTTATGTGTTGTATGATCAGCTCCTGAGGCTGTGGGCGCTGCGCTGTCACGCCGAGGTTACCGGAGCCGCCGCAAGCCGGCAGAAAGCCGCACTGGTTCAGGAGCTTATTGAATATCATTATTGGGCAAAAGAGGAGCTTTCGCAGAATCAGAAGCATATTCATCCCCGAGCTTATGAGCAATATTTTGAAGCGTATGGGCCATCCTCTTTCTGGCTGTCCGGTTTTGCTCCCGGTGGCTATTTCACCCGCTTTGATGCGTTCGCCAATGCCCTCGCGGCACTCCTCGAACTCGGTTCTCCGGAGCAGCAGAAATGCTGCCTCGAACACGGTAACGTGATCGCTTCGTCTTTGGCCACCAAACTGGTGCCGGCATTCTGGCCTCCCATTACTGAGTCCGATCCGGAATGGCGGCAGCTCCGCACCAACTATGCCGAAACCTTTCGCAACATGCCCTGTGAATATCACAACGGCGGCGTGTGGCCGATGGTGAACGGCTGGTGGGGCATGGCGCTGTGCAAAGCCGGTTTCATAGATGAAGCTCATGGCTTGTTGAATGCGCTGTACGCTTTTAATTATCAAAGTGAGGATGGAAGCCCTTGGGGGTTTTATGAGTACGGCAACGCCATTACAGGCGCTCCCGGCGGCACGAAGCACCTTGCCTGGAGCGCCGCTGCGGTCATCCTCCTGGAAGCCGCGCTTTCCGGCGCTTCGTTCTGGTAACGCGGTTTTCGGTATGAAGATTTTCGTAGCAGGCTTTCGATCCTGCAATGTCGGACTCTGGCGCAAAGAAAACATCAATATTGGGACTCTTGCCGAAAACTGATTTTCCGGTTATCGTCATGGGCGTATGATTCTATCGGGCATCAGCCAACAACCATGTAAGGGCTTCCGTACGGCATCCGGGAGTGTCGTTCAGTTATTGGGACCAATCCTTAAACGTGCGTTATATTCAAACCTTGACCGGGCACCTTATGAAATCCAGACGTCAAAAACCCATCGACCTGCTGGCTGTGGGTGAGCTGCTGGTGGATGGAATCGCAACCGACAGCGGCATGCCGCTGGGCAAAGTCAGGAATTTCCGACTGTATCAGGGCGGCAGTGCAGCCAATCTGGCCGCCAACATGGCGCGGTTGGGCAACGCCGCTTCATTGATCGCCTGCGTGGGAGAAGACGGCCTCGGGAAAGCCCTCGTCGCCGAGCTGCAAGCCACCGGTCTAAACACCGAGGGGGTGCATTTCACCTTCCTGATGCCCACCACCCTGATACTCATCGGCCGGTCGGACGCCACCCCCGAATTTATCCCGTACCGCATGGCTGACTGCCTGATCGAATGCAACCACATTCAGGATACCGATCTGGACCGCACTACCATTTTTCACACGACCTGTTTTGCGTTGAGTGCAGGGCCGGCGCGGAGCAGCATCCTGCACGCCGCCTGGCGGGCGCGGGAATGCGGTTGCACGTTGAGTCTGGACATGAATTACGCACCGCAAATCTGGCCTGACCGCCAGGAAGCGCAAAGGACCATCGCCGGCTACTGCGAATCCGGTTGCCTGATCAAACTCAGCCGGGACGATATGATCCGTCTCTTCCAGGTCACCGATGATGCCGCTGACAGCGTCATTAACCGATTGCACGAATGGGGCGCCAACCTGGTATGTCTCACTCTCGGCCCGGAAGGCAGCCTGCTGTCCTGGAACCATGGCGCCCTGCGGGAACACATTCCGGCGCAGCAGGTCCGGGTCGCCGATGTCACCGGTGCGGGAGATGCTTATTGGGCCGGTTTTCTCACCGCATGGCTTGACGGCCATGAGCCGCCGGATTGCGCCAGGGCCGCCACCCGGATGGCGGCGCTTAAGCTGCAGCATGTCGGGCCTCTGCCGCACAAAATCCAAAAATCCATTCTTTACGAGGACGGCTTATGATCGATTTGCTCATCGTGCTTGGCTTTGTGATCTTCGCCATTTCCTCCGGTTTTCGCGAACGGAAGAAAGCCTCGAAAAATCTGGAAGAATATTTTCTGGCCGGTAAAACCCTTTCCGGCTGGCGCGCCGGCCTTAGCATGGCCGCCACCCAGTTCGCCGCCGACACCCCGCTTCTGGTGACCGGTCTCATCGCCACCGGCGGGATCTTCATGGTCTGGCGCCTGTGGATTTATGGCATTGCTTTCCTGATGATGGGATTTGTTTTCGGAGCAGCCTGGCGCCGGGCCGGCGTCCTCACCGACGCCGAACTCACCGAAATCCGCTATAGCGGCACCGGCGTCCTGCCTCTGCGCATTCTCAAAGCCGTTTACTACGGCACCATCATCAACTGTGTGGTGATGGCCATGGTGCTGGTGGCGGCCATGCGCATCGCCGAAGTGTTTCTCCCGTGGCACCAATGGCTGCCAGCGGCGGTGTATGGGCCGCTGCACGGTGTGGTAGAGAGCCTGGGACTTTCGCTGGGAGGCAGCGCTACCGGACTCGATCCATCCGTGGCCACTACCAACAATCTGATCAGTATCGTGGTTATCCTGGCCTTTACGGCGCTGTATTCCACCACCGGCGGCCTGCGCAGCGTCGTCTCCACCGATGTCATGCAATTTACCCTCGCCATGCTGGGCTCTCTGGTCTATGCCTGGATCGTGGTGGCTCATTTCGGTGGCTTCGGCAACCTGACCCGCAAAATCGTGGACCTCTACGGCGAGGCCCTGTCGCATAAAATGCTGTCTTTCGCCCCCACCGGCGGTGAGCTGCTGGTGCCGTTTCTGGTCATCATTGCATTGCAGTGGTTTTTCCAGATGAACAGTGACGGCACGGGCTATCTGGCCCAGCGCTCCATGGCCTGCCGAACGGACCGTGACGCCCGCATCGCCGCCCTGGTATTCTCCTGGATGCAGATCTTTGCCCGCAGCCTGCTTTGGCTCGCCATCGGCGTCGGTATTCTGGCCATCTATCCGTTTGATCCGAACAGCGCCACGGGCGATCAGTTCGCCGCTTCACGGGAAATTCTCTTTGTCACCGGTGTCGATGAACTCCTGCCGCCCGGCATCCGCGGTCTCATGCTCACCGGGCTGCTGGCCGCCCTGGCTTCCACCATCGATACGCATCTGAACTGGGGAGCCAGTTACTGGAGCAACGACATCTACAAGCGGCTGATCTGTACCGAATGGCTGAAGCGGACACCAACGTCGAGCGAACTGGTTCTGGTGGCACGGCTGTCCAACGGACTCATCTTGCTCATTGCACTCCTCATCATGGCCAATATGAGCTCTATTCAAACCGCCTGGTACATTTCCCTGGCCTTTGGTGCCGGGATGGGATCGGT